>JBPCPD010000015.1:0-3761 GCA_050999535.1 Thermoleophilaceae bacterium | reverse complement strand
GTAGGGTTTCGCTCGATGCCGCTCGCCGTTCTGCTGCTGATCTTCATCGTCGTCCCGGTCGCCGAGCTGTACTTGATCTACCTGGTCGGCGACGCGATCGGCATCGGCTGGACGATCGCGCTGCTGGCGGCCGACTCGCTGCTGGGCACGGTGCTGCTGCGCAGCCAGGGCCGCAGCGCGTGGCGGCGGTTCAACGAGGCGCTGCAGAGCGGGCGGATGCCCCACCACGAGGTCCAGGACGGCGTCGCGATCATCTTCGGCGCGGCGTTTCTGATCACCCCGGGCTTCCTGACCGACGTCGTCGGCCTGCTGCTGCTGATCCCGCCCACGCGCGCGGTCATCCGCCGCTGGGCCGGACACCTGATCGCCAGGCGGATGACCGCGCGCGTCGCCGCCCACGGAGGTTCGGCGCGCCGTGGAGGCGGCCGGCCGTCCGGCGACTACGACGTCGAAGGCACCGCCAGCGAGCAGCCGCGCTCCGGGCGGGACCTCGAGCGGTGAGCGAGCCGGCGCTCTCGGTCGCCCTGTTCGACCCCACCCAGGGGTTGCACGTGAGCGCGCGGGCGGGTACGACGCTGCTGTTCGAGCAGGGCGGCGCGCGCGTGCTCGAGGACGGCCCGCGCGTGGCACGCGCGGGCGAGGGATGGAGCGTGGCCCTCGACGGCGCGCTGTCGCTGCGCTTTGAGCCGGTGGCCGAGCCCGCGCCGCTCGGACCCCTGACCGCCCACCTGTGCGCGGTGGAGGGCGAGGCGGCCGGCCGTCACGTGCGCTGCCTGGGCACGGTCGGTGAGACCGACGGCTCGCTCGAGTGGCGCGAGCTGGACGCCCTGCGCTCGGTGTCGGCGGTCTTCGACTCAGACAACGCGCTGCTGGCGCTCGCCCGCCGGCCCCGTGGGGCACCGGGCCATGGCGCCGAGGTGGTGTCTGCCTGGCTGCTGGCCGACGGGGAGACGATACCGGTGAGCGAGACGCGCATCTCGACCGTCTACGACGGGGACGGACGCCAGCGCTCCGCGGGCCTCGAGCTGTGGATCGACGGCGAGGACTCCCCCCGCCGGTGCTCGGGAACGGTGGCCGCCGGCTCCTCGCTCGAGCTCGAGGGCCTCGACGTGCACGCCGCGATGTTCCGCTGGCGAATGGCGAGCCGTGAGGGCTCCGGGGCGTACGAGCTCTGGACCCGCGCGCGCTCCGAGGCCGCATGAGCGCCCGCGGGCGCTCATCAGCGGCGAAGGGAGGATTCAGTGCGGGTTGCCGTGGCCCAGGTGCCGCTGCCACGGCCAGCGCTGGGTGCGCCTGGGATCGCGCTTGATGTCGTTGCCGCCGAGGACGTTGGTCGCGCGCAGGCGCACCACGGGGGCTCCAGGGGACGGGGGCGCCTCGTCGGGCTCGAGCGAGTCGCCGCCCAGCAGCGAGAAGCCCGAGCGCTCGACGCGCACGCCGCGCTCCCGCTCGGCCCGCGGACATAGGAGAGACGCGGGGGTCCCGTGCGCTCGAGGAGCGCGCCACCTTCGACCGAGGTCTCCGGGGCTGCGCGGCGGGCCTCACACCTCGGGGCCTCGCTCTTTGCGCTCGGGGTCCGCGTCTCTGGGCGGGAAGAAACCATCGCTTGCCGTGGCGGTCAAGGGCCGCTGACCGATAGTGCCGCATTTTGGGCACGAAACGGCGCGGCGCGGCTAGCGTGGTCGCCGTGGCCGCGCTCCGCACGCCGTCGCTCGTCGTCTTCGGCGGTCGCCGGGCACGGGCAAGACCACGATCGCCCGGGCGGTAGCGCAGCGCCTTGGCGCCGTGCTGCTCCGCGTCGACGAGATCGAGGCGGCGATCTGGCGTGCCGGCATCGAGCGCTACGAGCCGACTGGCCTGGCCGCCTATGTCGTCGCCGAGCGCGTCGCCGAGAACTGCCTGCGCACCGGCGTCGCGGTCGTAGTCGACGCCGTCAACGCCGTCGAGGAGGCGCGCCGGGCCTGGCGCGAACTCGCACAACGGGTTCCCGAAGCCCTGTTGTCGCTCGTCGAGGTGGTCTGCTCAGACGTCAGCCGATCGGCCAGTGGACTCGCACGCCAGCGAGCGAGGGCCCCGCTGGCGCGCTCCGCGTCCGTCAGTTGTCGCCCCCGAGGCGGTCCCAGCAGTACAGCTCGACTGCCTCGGCCGCCAGCTCCCTCGTGCGCTCGGCCGAGAGCCAGGGCAGCACGGTGTCGAGCGCCTGCTCCTCGCTGACGCCGGCCTCGAAGGCCTCGTCGCCGCGGAAGCCGGCAGCGATCCGCAGCGCCTCACGCCGGTGCTCGCCGAGCCCGGGAAACGCGCCGACGAGGAACTCCTTGTTGGGGACCGGGTGACCGATCTCCAGCGACGCGTGCCAGGTGGCGAGCATCGACAGGTCGTCGTCGTCGAGCACCTCGACCGCCTTGGCGTAGTGGACCTGCAGCTCGTCGTCGGGGATCTCGTCGACCCACGCGCGCACCACCTCCCCGAGCAGCTGCCGGCGCGCCTCGCGGCCGACGGCCTCGGCGACGACGCGGATGGCCTCCTGGGGCTCGATGAAGCAGAGGGGCATGCGAGAAAAAATACGGGCGGCAGGGGACGGAAAGACCGAGGCGATCGGCACCTCACGGCCCGTCGGCTCAAACGCTTCAGCCGCGCTGGCCGCCGGGCTCCTCGGCAAGCGTCCGCTCCGGCCCCCACGAGCACAACGCCGCCCGCCCCGGGCAGTCGCCGCAGAGCGCCCGGTGTGGGGTCGGCGAGGGCTCGAAGCGGCCTTCGATCACGCCGCGCGCGAGCTCGGCCAGGCGGCGCTCGAGCTCATCGGCGTCGGTCGCCGCGTAGCGGGCGGTGACCGGCTCGCCGGGACGCTCGAGGAAGCAGTACGCCACCTCCACGCGCTCCGCCCCACCACGCAAGGCCGCGAGCGCGTAGACGAGCCGCTGGGTTTCGTAGGCGGTCGCGGTCAGCTCGGCGGGGTCGCGGTCGCCGAGACGGTCGCTCTTGTAGTCGACGACCAGTACGCCGCCAGACTCGCGCGCGCGTACGTCGACGATGCCGTTGACCAGCAGGCTGCGCTCGCCGGACTCCAGGGTGAAGGCGAACGGCAGCTCGCTGTGGATGCGCTGGGCGCGGGCGATCCGCGCGCAGAGCGGCGAAGCCACGAAGCGCTCGACGAGCGTGACGAGGTCGGCGACGTCGTGCGCGCGCACCGGCTCGCCGCGCTCATCGAGCAGCGCTACGACCGCGCCAGGATCGGGAGCGGTGGGGTGCGTGAAGTCGAGCCGCTCGAGCAGCTCGTGGACGATCGAGCCGCGCGCCCGCGCCGACAGCGCGGCTGGGGGCTCGGGCTCGCGGGTAGGTGCGAGATCCGGCTCGCCCGCCGCCAGCTCGGTTGGCGTGACCTCGAGGTCGGCCGCGGCCAGCTCCGCGGGCGGCGCGGCGTCCGGCTCGACCGCGGCCAGCTCGGTCGCCGCCAGCTCCTCGGGTGCCACGCCCGCCTCATCCGCGCGCGGTTCCGCAAAACCGCCCGCCACCTCGCGCCCGTCGCCCTCCTCCACCCGCGGCAGCCGCAGCGCGCGCTCGAGGTAGAACCGATACCCGCAGCGGCGGTAGCGCTCGAGCCCCGAGTAGCTGAGCCTGCTGACAGGCAGCGCGCGCGGCACGGGGATCGCCGCGAGCGCGGGCGCCTGCAGAGCGTCCAGTCCCGGCGGCGCCGCGGCGGGCGGCTGGGGCTCGCGATCCGCCCGGGGCAGCAGCTCGTCGGCGTCCGCCGGGCGCAGCAC
>JBPCPD010000190.1:0-5831 GCA_050999535.1 Thermoleophilaceae bacterium | reverse complement strand
GGATGATCGAGGCCGTGATGTAGGGCATGATTCCGAGCGTGAAGATCGCGAATCGCTCCAGGCTCCCGCCCGAGAAGGGGTTGAGGAAGCCGAAGACGTCCGACCCGGTGAAGTTGGCGGAGATGCTCTTGACCGCATCGACGTCGATGCCGGGCGCCGGGATGTAGGCGCCAACGCGGTACAGCAGCAGCATCGCGGCGGTGAACGCGAGCTTCTTCCTGATCTCTGCGACCCGGAAGGAGTTGAGGAACGTCTGCAGCACGGACCGGTGCTCCTAGGAACCCTCGAGCGTCCGAGCCGTTCCGCCCGCGGCCTCGATCCCCTCCCGGGCAGTCGCGGAGAACGCGTGCGCGTGCACGGTCAGCGGCTTGGTCAGCTCACCGCGGCCGAGCACCTTGACCGGCACGTCGCGACGGGTTGCCAGTCCGGCCGCGCGCAGCGCGTCGGGGGTGACCTCGGCGCCCTGCTCGAAGCGCGCGTCGAGATCGGAGAGGTTGACCGGCTGGGTGCGCGTGCGAAAGCGCTCGAAGGGCATCGACTTCTTCATGTGCGGCCCGCGCAGCTTGCGCATCCGCATCTGGATCGGGTTCTGACCGCCCTCGAAACCGGCCCGGCGCTTGGATCCCGAGCGCGAGCCCGCGCCCTTCTGGCCACGCCCGGAGGTCTTGCCCATACCCGAGCCCTCGCCGCGGCCGACGCGCTTGCGCCGGTGGGTCGAGCCCTTAGCGGGACTGAGGTTGTGCAGCCCCTTGATCTCGGAGTCGCCCCCGGAGGGGCGCTGCTCGCTCATGGTCGGACCTCGACGAGGTGGGCCACGGCGGCGACCTGGCCGCGCAGCACGGCGCCGTCCGGGCGCTCGGCGGTGCGGCCGATGCGGCCGAGGCCGAGGCTCTGAAGCGTCGCGCGCTGCTTCTTCGATGATCCGTTGGACGAGCGGCGCTGCACGAGGGTGACCATGTCGGCCATCAGACCGTCACCTCGACGGGATCCCGGCGCTCGTCGATGCCAAGCACCTCGGCGACGGTCAGCCCGCGCAGCGCGGCGACGTCCTCTGGGCGACGCAGGTCCTGCAGCGCGACCATCGTCGCCTTGACGAGGTTGATCGGGTTCTGCGAGCCGAGCGACTTGGAGAGCACATCGTGGATGCCAGCGAGCTCGAGCACGGCGCGCACGCCACCGCCGGCGATGACGCCGGTCCCCTCCGAGGCGGGCTTGAGCAGCACGCGCGACGCGGAGTGGATGCCGAGCACGGGATGGGTGATCGTCGCATGGTGCATCGGGACCTCGTACAGATCGCGGCGGGCGCGCTCGACGCCCTTCTGGATCGCGACGGGAACCTCGTTGGCCTTGCCGTAGCCGACGCCGACCTTGGACTTCTCGTCGCCGACCACGACCAGGGCGGTGAACGAGAAGCGCCGGCCGCCCTTGACGACCTTGGCGACGCGGTTGATCTCGACGACGCGCTCCTGCAGCTCGGAATCGCGCCCGCGTCCGCCTTGTTGTCTGTTGCTCTCTCGTGCCATCTCGTTCGAGGGTATCTAGAAGCGCAGGCCCGCCTCGCGGGCCCCGTCGGCGAGCGCCTTGACGCGGCCGTGGTAGCGGTAGCCGCCACGGTCGAACACGCAGGCCTGCAGTCCGGCCGCCTTGGCGCGCTCGGCGATCAGCTCGCCGGCACACTTGGCCTGGTCCATCGAGGCGAGCTCGCGCAGCTCGGACTCGGTCCAGACGACCGCCGCGAGCGTGTGCCCGCGCGTGTCGTCGATCAGTTGCGCGGTCATGCCGCGGTTGGAACGGAAGACCGAGAGCCGCGGGCGATCCCCGGTGCCGCGCACCTTCGCGCGCACCCGGCGGCGGCGGCGCAGACGGCTCGCCTGTCGCGTGGGGATGCTCATGCGCGCTTGCCGACCTTGCGCGCGACGTGCTCATCGCGGTAGCGAATGCCCTTGCCCTTGTAGGGCTCCGGCGGGCGCTTGTCGCGGATCTGGGCGGCGATCTCGCCGACGACCTGCTTGGAGATCCCGCGCACCACGATCTCGGTCGGCACCGGCACCTCGAACTGGACGTCCTGGGGCGCCGCGACCGGAACCGGGTGCGAGTAGCCGAGCGCCAGCTCGAGGTCGCTGCCCTTGAGCTGGGCGCGGTAGCCGACACCTTGGATCTGGAGCCGCTTCTCGAAGCCGTTGGTCACGCCCTCGACCATGTTCGCGATCAGGCTGCGGGTGAGCCCGTGCAGCGCGCGGTGCTCGCCGCGATCGGTCGGCCGCGAGACGAGGATCTGCCCGTTGTCCTGCTCGACCGTCATCGCACGACTGACGCGCTCGGAGAGCTTGCCCCTGGGACCCGTGACGCGCACGAGCTCGCGCTCGACGTCCACGGTCACGCCGTCGGGAACGGCGATCGGTCGTCTGCCGATCCGACTCATGGGTTCGACTTCCACGTCCGGCTGCGGATCCCGCAGTTGCGCATCACGCTCCGGATCACCAGACCCTCGCTACGAGCTCGCCGCCGACGCCCGCCCGGCGGGCGTCGTGTCCGGTCATCACGCCACGCGAGGTCGAGACGATCGCGGTGCCCATGCCGCCGAGCACCTTCGGGACCTCGCCCGCGCCGACGTAGCGGCGCCGGCCCGGCTTCGACAGCCGCTGGATGCCGGCGATGACGGGCCTGCGGTCCTCGGTGTACTTCAGCGTCACGCGCAGGCTCTGCCCGACGCGCCCCGGCTCGAGCCCGTAGGACTCGACGTAGCCCTGCTCGGTCAGGATGCGCGCGACCTGGGTCTTGAGCTTGGACGCGGGTAGGACCACGGAGTCGTGGTCGGCCTGGAGGCCGTTGCGGATGCGCGTCAGGAGATCTGCGATGGGATCGGTCGTCACTTGTCACCTCCGCGGGGCGCCCCGCCCCGCGTTTTGATGTTCAGCTTTCGCATCCCGCTTCAGATTCTTACCAGGAGCTCTTGGTGAGCCCGGGGATGTGTCCTTCGTGGGCGTGGTCGCGCAGGCAGATCCGGCACAGGCCGAACTTACGCAGGTAGGCGCGGGGGCGCCCGCACTTGCGGCAGCGATTGTACCCGCGGGTCTTGTACTTCGGGGTGCGCTGCTGGCGCACTCGCTGTGAGGTCTTGGCCATCTAGCTGGTCCCGCTCTCGTTCGAGTTCTCGTCGTGTGCCGGTTCGTCCTCGCCCTCGGCCGGCTCGGGATGCTCGTAGGCCTCGGGGGTCTCCTCCTTGAGCTGGTCGAGCGCCACCTGCTCGGCCTCTGCGCGGGCGCGCGCCTCCTCCTGGCGCCGCTCCTCCTCGGCCTCGGCCTCCTCGGCCTCTGCGTGGGCCTGACCGGGGCGCCCGGCCTCCTGGAAGGGCATTCCGAGCGCGAGCAGCAGCGCGAACCCCTCCTCGTCGGTGTTCGCCGTCGTGGTGATCGCGATGTCGAGGCCGCGGACCTGGTCGATCGCGTCGTAGTCGATCTCGGGAAAGATGATCTGCTCGCGCACGCCCATCGTCCAGTTGCCGCGCCCGTCGAAGGAGCGGGGGTTTAGGCCGCGGAAGTCGCGGATGCGCGGAATCGCGATCGACATCAGCCGGTCGAGGAACTCCCACATGCGCGCGCCGCGCAGGGTCACGGTGACCCCGACGGGCATGCCATCGCGCAGCTTGAAGGCGGCGATCGACTTGCGCGCGCGGCGCACGTTGGGCTTCTGGCCGGCGATCGTGGCCAGCTGCTCGAGTGCTGCGTCGAGCATCTTCGAGTCCTGCTTGGCCTCGCCGACGCCCATGTTGAGCGTGACCTTCTCGACCTGGGGCACCTGCATGACGTTGGCGTAACGGAAGCGCTTCGTGAGCTCGGGACGGATCTCCTGCTCGTAGCGGGCTCGCATGCGCGGCGTGATGGTCGCCTCGGAAGCGGCGCGCGAAGCAGCGTCGCTTCGTGGCGAGTCCGTTACGGCCATCAGTCGATCTCCACGCCGGATCGCTTCGCGATGCGCACGCGGCGCCCGCCCTCGCGCTTGATCGCGACGCGCGTCGGGTCGCCGGACTTGGGATCTAGCAGCATCACGTTCGAGACATGGATCGAGGCCTCGACCTCGATCACCCCGCCAAGCTCCTGCGCGCGCTGGGTGTCGCGCAGCGTGCGCGGACGCTGATGGCGTTTCTGGACATTGATGCCCTCGACCACGACGCGATCGCGCCCCGGCTCGGTTCGCAGCACGCGGCCGGTCTTTCCCTTGTCCTTGCCGGTGATGACCTTGACCGTGTCGTCGCGCCGGATCTTCATGCGCGCCACTAGTGGTTCCTCCGAGAAGCACTGGCGCGCTTTGGCGAGCGACTGGGCGTGGCTGGCAAGCCCGGGAGCGCAGCCAATGCCAGAGCATTGGCGAGCATCGCGGGCGCAGCCAGGCGCGTCCAGACGCCGCCAAACGGGTCAGTAGTTGCAGGAGGGACCACTAGAGCACCTCCGGCGCGAGCGAGACGATCTTCATGAAGTTGTGCTCGCGCAGCTCGCGCGCGACCGGCCCGAAGATGCGCGTCCCGCGCGGGTTGCCGGTCTGGTCGATCAGCACCGCCGCGTTCTCGTCAAAGGCGATGTAGGTGCCGTCGTCGCGGCCGAAGCCCTTGCGCGTTCGCACCACGACGGCCTTGACGACCTCCCCCTTGCGCACCGAGCCGTGCGGGATGGCCTGCTTGACGGTCGCGGTGATGACGTCACCGACGCCCGCGTAGCGACGCCGGGAGCCGCCCGAGACGCGGATGCAGAGGATCTCGCGCGCACCCGTGTTGTCGGCCACGCGCAGACGGGTCTCCTGCTGGATCATCGCGCGCTCCCAGCGCGAGGAGCGCAGCCGGATCGTTGATCCGGCGAGCACCGCAGCGAGATTCTCATCGCGCCCGCTCCATGATCTCGACCAGGCGCCAGCGCTTGGCCGCGCTCAACGGACGGCTCTCGACGACGCGCACCGTGTCCCCGGTGCCCGCCTCGTTGCGCTCGTCGTGGGCGTGCAGCTTCGAGCTGGTGCGCACGATCTTGCCGTAGGTGCGGTGCTGGCGCGCCTGGGCGATCGCGACGACGATCGTCTTGTCTGACTTGTCGGAGACGACGATGCCCTGCCGGACGCGCGGGCTGCCGGTCCCGGCCCGTTGCGCCGGCGGGGTACCGGTGCCCGGTGACGCCGCACGACGCTTCTCGCGGCGTGCGGCGCGCCAGCGCGTGCGCGACGCGGCCGCCTTGCGGCGCTTCTCGGCGCGATCGGCGGCACGCTGCTCAGGAGTGCGGGCAGGCTTGGCGTCGCCGGGCTTGGCCGAGCGCGAACGCTGGCGTCGCTGCTTGGGCGAGAGCTGCTCCTCAGGCTCGGCGGCGGCCGTCTCGTCCTCGGTGCTCGTGTCGATGTCGTGGTCTTGTTCAGCCATTGATCTGCGTCTGCTTTCTCAGCTCGGCGTCCACATCGAGCCCGCGTCCACGGGCGATCGTGAGACCACGCGCCAGGTCCTTCTTTGCGTTGCGAAGGCCCCCGGTGTTCTCGAGCTGCCCGGTCGCGTGCTGGAAGCGCAGGTTGAACAGCTCCTTGCGCGACCGGTCGACGAACTCGGCGAGCTGGGGGTCGTCGAAATTGTGTCCGTTCACGGCCTTCACTGCTGCCCGGCCCCCTCGCGCGCTACGAACTTCGTCTTGATCGGAAGCTTGTGCCCGGCGAGGCGCATCGCCTCGCGGGCCAGATCCTCCGACACGCCGGAGAGCTCGAACAGGACGCGTCCTGGCTTGACCACTGCGACCCAGTCCTCGGGCGAGCCCTTGCCCGAGCCCATGCGGGTCTCGGCGGGCTTCTGAGTCACGTGCTTGTCC
>JBPCPD010000211.1:0-5176 GCA_050999535.1 Thermoleophilaceae bacterium | reverse complement strand
GCCTACTCCCCCACGGCGGCGCGGGTCCACGCCGACCATCTCACCAGTGGCGCAGCTGTCCCAGTCGATGCGCGCGAGCTGACTCCGAGCCGCGCGCCACGCTGCGCGGCGCGTCCCCGCTCATGCGTCGAGCGCCTCGCGGCCGTGGGGCTCGTCGTAGTCGATCGCCGGCCCGACGGGCACGATCCGCGTCGGGTGAATCGCGGGGTGCGTCTTGTAGTAGTGGCGCTTGATGTGGTCTATGTCGACGGTCTCGCGCACGCCCTCGATGGCGAGCAGGTCGCGCAGGTGGCCCCACAGGCTCGGGTAGTCGACGATCCGGCGCAGGTTGCACTTGAAGTGGCCGTGGTAGACGGGGTCGAAGCGCAGCAGCGTCGTGAACAGCCGCCAGTCGGCGAGCGTGATGCGATCGTCGAACAGGTAGCGGCGGCTCGACAGGCGCTCCTCGAGCACGTCGAGCGTGTCGAACAGCGGCCCGACAGCCTCCTCGTAGGACTTCCGCGCGGTCGCGAAGCCGGCGCGGTAGACGCCGTTGTTGACGGTCTCGTAGACGCGCGCGTTGAGCTCGTCGATCTCGGGGCGCAGCTGCGCCGGGTAGAGGTCGAGCCCCTTGGTCGCCCACCGCTCCCAGGCATCGTTGAGCATCACGATCACGTCCGCGGACTCGTTGTTGACGATCCGGCCGCGCTCGCGGTCCCACAGCACGGGCACGCTCACGCGCCCGGCGTAGGCGGTGTCGGTCGCGTCGTAGGCCTGGGAGAGGAAGTCGAAGCCGTTGACAGGGTCGAGCCCGGCGCCGCGCACGTCGCGGAACGCCCAGCCGCGCTCGTCGCGGTAGGGGTCGAGCACGGTCAGCCCGATCGCGTCCTCGAGCCCCTTCAGCTTGCGCACGATCACGGCGCGGTGCGCCCACGGGCAGGCGAGCGAGACGTACAGGTGGTAGCGGCCGGGTGCGGCCTCGAAGCCGGTCGAGCCGTCGGCGCTGACCCACTCGCGGATCGTGCTCTGCGCGCGCTCGAAGGCGCCGGACTCGCTGATCCTGATGTCCGTGCCGTCGCTCACGCTCCCGCTGCTTTGGTTGCTCATGCAATCACCGTATCAGCGGCCGCAGGTGGCCCGAGCGCGCTCGGGCGACCCGCTGGGCGGTGCGGTAGATTTGCCTCCATGGAGCACCGCCGCTCGGACGTCCTCGCCGCCTCGCCCCAGATGTTCGACTCACCGCTGCTGGATCGCCTCTCGCGCGTGCATCCGTGCGTGCCGCCGATCATCTTCGTCCCGGTGATCGCCGCGCTGTTCGGGCTCGGCCAGGAGGGCGTCGCGGCGCTCACCGTCGCCGCCTGGATCGCCGCCGGCTACGTGCTCTGGACGCTGACCGAGTACTGGATGCATCGCGTCGTGTTCCACTTCGAGCCCGAGCACGGCATCGGCGCACGGCTGCACTGGATCATCCACGGCGTCCACCACGACCACCCCAACGATCCGATGCGCCTGGTCATGCCGCCGTCGGTGAGCATCCCCGGCGCGGCGCTGTTCTACGGCGGCTTCGTGCTCGCACTCGGCACGCCCGCGGCGCATCTGGTCGGCGCGGGCTTCCTCGGCGGGTACCTGGCCTACGACATGACCCACTTCCACCTGCACCACCGCCGCGCGCGCACCCGGGTCGGGAAGCTGTTCTACGAGCTGCACATGCGCCACCACTTTCAGGACGAGACGCGCGGGTTTGGGGTCAGCGCGCCATTCTGGGACTACGTGTTCGCCACGCCGCAGCGCCGCCGCGCCGGCTGAGCGCCCCTCGGCCGACCAGGCGCTCAAGTGCTCCCGGCCCGCGATACAGTCTCGCCTCGCCTGCGGATGTGGCGGAATTGGTAGACGCGCGGCGTTCAGGTCGCCGTGTCCCTTGGGACGTGGAGGTTCGAGTCCTCTCATCCGCACTGTCGGCTCGCCTGGCGGGCGGTCGTGATTGCCCCGACGCCAGGCGGGTAGAACATCGACCATGCGATTCGAAACGCCAGACCCGACGCCCAGCCCCGACCCAGGACCGCCGCAACCGCAGCCCGTCCCCCCGACGCCGGCCCCCGAGCCCCTGCCAACGCCCGATCCCGTCCCCCCCGGGCCCGGCCCCGGACCCGAGCCGGTGCCCGCACCGACGCCGGACCTCCCGGGCGAGCCCGCGCCGTCGCCCGGGCCTGGGCCGACGTTCTAGAAGCAGGCCGCCCGATCCGCACGGGCGACCCCGCCCGCGCGGCACTGCGCACCGGCCCGCCATGGGCGATGCTCCCGCCGGGGCTCCGCCCGACCGGGCCCCGACTCGCACGTGCGCTCAGCCTGCTCCCGACTGACGATCCCGGCGGTGGCCGCCCTCGCGGTGGTCGCCTACCTGCCCTCGCTGTGGGCCGGCTTCGCCGCCGACGACTACGCGATGCTCACCACCGTCGAGCGTCTCGACGGATCGCTGTGGGCGTTCGAGCGCAACGACCTCGGCGAGATCGACGGCGGGCATTTCTACCGCCCGCTGTGGGTGCTGCTCAACGCCGCGGCGCACGCGCTCGGCGGCGGTGGCGCGGCCGCCTTCCACGCCGTCAACCTCGCGCTCTACGCGCTCGTGGCGGTCGAGGTCGTCCTGCTCGTACGCGTGCTCGCCGGCCGCGGCGCGGTGGCGGCGGGTGCGGCGTTCGCGCTCCAACCGCGCCACGCGGAATCCGTCGCCTGGGCCTCGGGCAACACCGATCTGCTCGCGACCGCGCTCGCGCTCGCCGCGCTGCTGTGCGCGGTCGCGCCGTGGTCGGCGCGACGACGGGTCATCGGCGCGGTCGCGCTGACGGCTCTCGCGGCGCTCGCTAAGGAGTCGGCGTTCGTGCTGCCGCTGCTCGCGGCGCTCGTGCTGTGGCTGCGCCCGCAGCGGCTCGGGGGCGACGCCGAGCGCCGGCTCGTCCTCTTCGTCCCCGCCGCGATGGCGGCCGCGCTGGTCCCCGTGCTGATCCTGCGTACGCTGGCGATCGGCGGCCTCGGCGGCTACACCGGCGGCGAGGTCACCCCGCTGCGCATCCTCGCCTCGACGGCGACCTACCTCGTCGCGGCGGTCACCCCGCACCAGCTCGAGATCCTGCGCCGGCCTGTGCTCGCGCTGATCCCGCTCGCGCTGCTCGCGCTCGCGGTGCTCGTCGCGATGCGTCTGCGCCGCGCGGACGAGCGCGCACGCCTGCGCACGCTGGTCCTCGGGCTCGGCTTCTTCGCCGCCGCGCTGTTGCCCGTGATCGGCGAGCCGCTCGACCTCAACAACGCCACCGGCGAACGGCTGCTGTTCCTGCCCTCGGTCGGCCTCGCGGTCGCGCTCGGTGCGCTGCTGCCGGCGCGCCCGCGCCGCGGCGGTGCGGCCGCGCTGACCGCAGTGGCGGCGCTCGCGCTCGCACTGTGCCTGATCAGCGCCCACGCCTGGACGACGGCCACCGAGATCGCCGACCGCACGCTGGCGAGCTCGCTCGAGCTCGCCCCCGGACCCGGCGGGGAGCTCGTGCTGCTCTCGATCCCCGAGAGCTACCGCAACGCGCACGTGTTCACCAACTCGCTGGACCGCGCGATCGCCCGCGCCGGGAGGCCCGACCTGCGCGTGAGCTGGTGTGCCCCGGTGCACCTCCGCGAGGAGCGGGCCGACCTTGTCCGCTTCGAGCTGCGCCCGAGCGGGGGCGCGTTCCTCGGCCGCGCCGATCCGCGCGCGCCGTGCGACTTCCCGGTCGCCGGGCAGCCGGGCCGGCTGACCGCCGGGTGCTCCTACGCGCGAGCGCCCGGACCCGCCCGCGAGGGCGAGGTTCCCGGGCTGCGCCTGAGCGCGCTCGCGCGCCCAGCGCCTGAGCGCGGCGAGGTGGTGCGGGTGGTCTTCGACGGGCGCGATCTGCGGCGACTCGAAGACCCGTGACCAGAGCCTGGAATAGACTCGCCCGCAGATCGAGCAAAGGAGACAGACATGGCCTACGAGGTACCGCCGCTTCCCTACGACTACGCCGCACTCGAGCCCCACATCGACGAGGCGACGATGCGCGTGCACCACGACAAGCACCATCAGGCATACGTGGACAAGGCGAACGCCGCGCTCGAGGGCACCGAGTTCGACGGCCGCGCGATCGAGGACGTGATCGCCCACCTGGCCGACCTGCCGTCCGACAAGCAGGGCCCCGTGCGCAACAACGGCGGCGGCCACCGCAATCACGCACTGTTCTGGGAGTCGATGTCGCCCGACGGCGGCGGCGAGCCCGACGGCCCGGTCGCCGCGGCGATCGACTCCGCCTTCGGCTCGTTCCCCGAGTTCCAGACCAAGGTCAAGGACACCGGCGTCGGCCAGTTCGGGTCGGGCTGGGCGTGGCTGGTGCACGACGGCACGGGGCTCGCGGTGATCGGCACCCCGAACCAGGACAACCCGATCACCGACGGCAAGACGCCGCTGCTCGGCGTCGACGTCTGGGAGCACGCCTACTACCTGAAGTACCAGAACAAGCGCCCCGACTACATCGACGCGTGGTGGAACGTCGTCGACTGGGGCAAGGTCGCCGAGCGCTTCACCGCCGCCGGCGGCTGAGCGCGGCAGTCACTCCGAGGCACAACGAGAGGGGCGGGCCCCCGCGGGGCCGCCCCTCGACATCGTGGCTGCGGACTGCGCACGGTGACGGGCCGCCGCGTGCGGCGGGCGGCACCGACCAAGGGTGGCACGGATACAGTTGCGCTGGTGAGCACCGTCGCGGCCACGACCTGGACCGAGCACGCGCAGCGCACGCTGACCGCCGCCGGGCACCGCGCGAGCGGTCCGCGTACCGAGGTGCTCGAGGCGGTCGCCACGCTCGGCTGCGCGGTGACAGCACGCGGCGTCGCCGACCTGCTGCGCGAGCGCGGCAGCGGCGTCGGCCTGGCGAGCATCTACCGCGCACTCGAGCTGCTCGACCGGCTGGAGCTGGTGCAGCGCTTCGACGTCGGCGAGAGAGTCGCGCGCTACGAGCCTGCCCACCCCGGCGGCGAGCACCACCATCACATCGTCTGCGACAGCTGCGGGGCGGTCGAGCCGTTCGAGGACGACGCGCTCGAGCTTGCGATCGGCCGCCTGTCGGAGCGGGTCGACTTCACGGTCGCCGCCCACGACGTCACGCTGCACGGCGAATGCCCGGCCTGCCGGATCGCGGCCTGAGAGAAG
>JBPCPD010000206.1:0-4432 GCA_050999535.1 Thermoleophilaceae bacterium | reverse complement strand
CCCGAGGGGATGGCGGCACTCACTATCGGCGCTGGAGCCCTGTGCGCACCCCTCACGTACCTCGCCGGACGGGAGCTGCTCGGCGACGCACGTGCGCGTGTGGCCACGCTGCTCTACGTGTTCGCTCCCTCGGCCATCCTGTACGGGGCCACATCGGCCGATTCATTGTTCGCAGCGCTCGCCCTGGCGGCCGCCCCCGTTCTGATGGCCCGGCACCGGCTGGCGCGCGTGCTCGGGCCTGTCACGCTCGCGCTCGCCTCGCTCTTCTCCTACGCCAACCTCGCCGTCGGCGCCTTCGCCACCCTGGTCGTCGCGCGCCGCGACGGGCTCCGCCGCGCGCTCCTGCTCGCGGCCGCCGGCGCGGCGGGGCTGGTGCTCGCCTACGCGCTGCTGCACCTCGTCAGCGGCTTCGATCCCTTCGGGACGCTCGCCTCGACCGCGACCGTCTACGGGGAGGGGATCGCCTCTCGGCGTCCGTATGCGTTCTGGCTGTTCGGCTCGCCGGTCGCGTTCCTGGTCGCCGCGGGGCTGCCGCTGGCATGGCTCGGGCTGCGGGCCCTCGGCGCGCGCGAGACCGTCGCCGTGGCACTGTTCGCGGTCGTGGCGATCTCGGCCCTACTGGGCTTCTCCAAGGCCGAGACCGAGCGCATCTACCTCTTCCTCGTGCCGCTGCTGTGCCTCGCGGCGGCGACCGCCCTGCCCGAGCGCCGCCTGCCGGCGGTCTTGGGAGCGCTGGCGATCCAGGCGCTCGCGATGGAGATCGGGCTGCTGACGGTCTGGTGAGCGCCGTGCTGGTCACCGGTGGAGCGGGCTTCATCGGCTCGCACCTCGTCGACGCGCTGCTCGCGGAGGGCGAGCGCGTGCGGGTGCTCGACTGCCTCGAGCCGCTCGCCCACGCCTCCGGGCAGCCGCCCGCCCACCTCGCGCCCGACGCCGAGCTGATCATCGGCGACCTGCGCGACCGCGCGACCGTCGACCGCGCGCTCACCGGCGTCGACCGCGTCGTCCACCTCGGCGGGGTGGTCGGCAACGGCGAGTCGATGGTCAACATCCGTCGCGCCGTGGACGTCAACGCGGGCGGGACGGCGACGCTGCTCGAGGCGGTGCTCGAGCGGCGCGGGGAGATTCGCCGCCTGGTCGCCGCTTCGTCGATGGTGGTCTACGGCGAGGGCGCCTACGCGTGTGCCGAGCACGGCACGGTGGCGCCCCCGGTGCGCGGGGACTCGCAGCTGCGCGAGCGCGCCTGGGAACCGAATTGCCCGGACTGCGGCCGCGAGCTGGCCCCGATCGCGACCACCGAGGACACGCCGCTGGCACCGGCGAGCGTCTACGGGATCACCAAGCGCGACCAGGAGGAGCTGGTGCTCGTGCTCGGCCGCGCCTACGGCCTCGAAACCGTCGCGTTGCGCTACCTCGGCACCTACGGCCCGCGTCAGGCGCTGGCCAACCCCTACACCGGCGTCGCGGCGATCTTCGCCGCGCGGCTGCTGTCCGGCCGCCGCCCGCTGGTCTTCGAGGACGGCGAGCAGATCCGCGACATGGTCCACGTCAGCGATGTCGTCAGGGCGACCCGGGCGGCCCTCGACGCGCCCGACGCCTCGGGACACGCGATCAACGTCGCCAGCGGGCGCCAGGTGCGCATCGGCGAGCTGGCACGGCGCCTGGCCGAGGCGCTCGACTCCGAGCTCGAGCCCGAGATCACCGGCGAGCACCGCGCCGGAGACATCCGCCACTGCTTCGCCGCCACGGCGCGCGCCCGCGAGCTGCTCGGGTTCGAGGCGGAGCGCACGCTCGAGCAGGGGCTGCCCGAACTGGCGCAGTGGGTCGCCTCGCAGGCCGTAGAGGAGCGCGGCGACGGCGCGCTGGCCGCCCTGCGGGCGCGCGGGCTGGTGCGGTGACCGAGATGTGATGGCGCCCGGCGGGCTGCCCGCGTACCGTTGCGCGCGTGGCCCGCTTCGCCGCCCTCGCGGTCGTTCTCGCCGCGGTGACCGTGGCCGTGCTGGCAATCCGGATCGCGCCAGATCGCTCGCCCGCTCCGGGAGCCGCCCCCGTGGGGGTCGCGGACGTCTCACCGCGCGCCTCGGGCACCGCGGGTGGGGCGAGCGCCGCGCGGGCCACCCAGTTCGGCCGGGTACTCGTCCGCGCGCCGGTCTACCCCGCGCTCGAGGCGCCGGGCGACCTCACGGCCCCGGCCTCCGAGCATGCCGACTCCGGCGTCGGGATCTACCGCGCGCTCGCCGCGCCCGAGAGCCTGCTGCTGCCCGGCGAGCAGGCGCTGGCGCGCGCGCGGCGCTTCGCGCGCAGCCGGCCCGGGGTCGTCTCGTTCGCCGTCGCCGACGTGCGCGGCGGCGTGCACGGGCTCGCCGCGCACCGGGCCTACCCGTCGGCGAGCCTGACGAAGGCGATGATCCTCGTGGCGCGGCTGCGAGCGCTGGCCGCGGCCGGCGAGGCCCCGTCGGAGAGCGAGGCGGCCACGCTCGGCCTGATGATCCGGCTGTCGGACAACGCCTCCGCCGACCAGGTCTACGCCACAGTCGGCGACGCCCCGCTGCTCGACCTCGCCCGCCGCGCCGGCATGCGCGACTTCGCGATCTCCGGCGACTGGGCCAACGCCACGCTCACCGCCGCCGACCAGGCGCGCTTCTTCCTCGCGCTCGACCGGCTTCTGCCGCGCCGCTTCCGCGGCTTCGCCCGCGAGCTGCTGCGCACCGTCAGCCCGTTACAGAGCTGGGGCATCCCGCGCGCCGCGCGTCCGGGCTGGCGCGTGTACTTCAAGGGCGGCTGGCGTCCACAGGAGGACGGCGAGCTGGTCAACCAGGCGGCACTGCTCGAACGCGGATCGAGGCGGATCTCGATCGCGGTGCTCACCAGCGCCAGCGCGCTGATGGCCGACGGCGAGCGCACGATCGAGGGGATCGCGGCGCGGCTGCTCGCCCCACCGGGCGGATGCGTGCGGGGCGCCCGAGCGGGGCAGAGCACCTGCTAGCGTGACGTGCATGGGCGACGCCGTCGCCCGCGAGGTTTGTCGTCTCGAGCGCTCCAGCGATTCCGGGTCAGTCGAATCTCCCGAATCGCAAGGTGATCCAGCGAGGTCGCCGGCAAGGAGCTCCCCGCATGTCCCAGTCTTTCGCACGCCTCGGCGTGGGAAACGCGGTGGCCGGCGCCCTCTCGGCGCGCGGCTTCACCGAGGCCTTCCCCGTCCAGGAGCGCGTGATCCCCGACGCGCTCGCGGGTCACGACCTGCTCTGCAAGTCACCGACCGGGTCGGGCAAATCGCTCGCCTTCGGCATCCCGCTCGCCGAGCGTCTCGATGCCGGCGACCGCCGGCCGGCCGCGCTGATCCTCGTACCCACGCGCGAGCTCGCGGGCCAGATCGTCGATGAGCTGCAAACGGTCGCAAACGCCCGCGCGCTGTCGATCGCCGCCGTCTACGGCGGCGTCGGCATCGCGAAGCAGGCTCGCAGGGCCGCGCAGGCGCACATCCTCGTCGCCACCCCCGGCCGCCTCGAGGATCTGCTGCAACGGCGCGCGCTGACGCTCGCCCACGTGCGCATGCTGATCCTCGATGAGGCCGACCGCATGCTCGACATGGGCTTCAAGCCCGCGGTCGACCGCATCGTCGCCGCCACGGCCGACAAGCGCCAGACGATGCTCTTCTCCGCCACGCTCGACCGCCGCGTCGAGCAGCTCGCCTCGGCCTACACCCACGACCCCCGCCGCCACGAGCAGGCGGCCGCGCCCGACAGCCACGCCGACGTCAAGCACCGCTTCGTCGCGGTCGAGACGACCGGCAAGCTCGAGGCGCTCGTGGCCGAGCTGCGCGGCGCCGGACGCGGACGCACGCTGGTGTTCGTCCGCACCAAGCACGGCGCGGACCGGCTGGTCAAGCGGCTCGGCAAGGTCGACCTGCGCGCCGCGGCGATGCACGGCAACAAGACCCAGAACCAGCGCCAGAAGGCGCTCGCGCGCTTCACCTCGGGCGAGGCCGACACGCTGGTGGCCACCGACGTCGCCGCGCGCGGGCTCGACGTCGACGACATCACCCACGTCATCAACTACGACGCGCCGCCCGACCGCGAGGACTACGTGCATCGCGTCGGGCGCACCGGTCGCGCGGGGCGTACGGGCATCGGCATCACGTTCGTGACCGCCGAGCAGGCCCACGATGTCGGCAAGATCGCCCGCGAGCTCTCGCTGCAGAGCGAGTTCTCGCAGGTGGCCGGAGGTCGGGGGCGCCGCTGAGGCTGAGGACCCGTCCCGCAGCGCGGCGGCGGCGCTCGCCGCTGCGCCGGCACTCGCCGCTGCGCCGGCACTCGCCACTGCGGCGCTTGCCGCTGCGCCGGCGCGCCGCCTTGCTCTGCGCCGGAGCGCTCCTCGCGCTCGCGGCGCTCGGCTGCGCCGGCGAAAGCGACGGACCGGCTGAGGCCGACAG
>JBPCPD010000120.1:0-6844 GCA_050999535.1 Thermoleophilaceae bacterium | reverse complement strand
TCGCGACCTTCCTCGGTCTCTTCACGATGCCCGAGCCGGCCGCGCCCTCGGTCGTGGGATAGCGGTGCCGCCCCGGGGCAGCACCAGAAACGCCCACGCCTCCGCGCGCGTGGGCGCGGAGACGAGGGGCCGCGCGGCGACGGCCCCGACGCGCGCGGGCGCCGGATAAGCTCGCGCGCTGTGTCAGCGGTCTCCAAGGTGACGTGAAGGCGGGAGCTGGCGGGCATCCCGCCCGCGCGCGGCGGCTCCGGTTGCACCTGCCACGCCGCCCGCGGTGGCGGCTGCCGGCATCGCGCGAGGCCCGCCTCGCGCTCATCGGGCTTGCGGCGCTGCTGGTGGCCGGAGCACTTTTGCGGCTGCTCTTCACCTTCGCGTGGAGGCCGGCGTTCATGGGCTGGCCCGACGCCGCCAGCTACATGGACGTCTCCCAGGGCGAGCTGTTCTCCAGCACGCTGCGCCCCGCGGGCTATCCGCTGTTGCTGAAGGGGCTCTACGCGCTCGCCCCGACCCTGTCGCTGGTCGTCTTCGTGCATCACGTGCTCGGGCTCGCGAGCGCCGCTCTGATCCACCTGGCGGTCGCCCGGTCCGGGGCGCCCCGCCTGCTGGGCCTGGTCCCGGCAGCGATCCTGGCCCTCGGGGGAGACTTCATGTTCCTCGAGCACTCGCCGATCAGCGAGTCGCCGTTCATCTTCCTCGTGGCGGCAGCGCTCTATGCGGGTATCCGGGCCCAGGAGGGGAAGAGCCTTCGCTGGGCGGCGCTCTGCGGCCTGGCGCTTGCGCTGGCGGCGAGCGTTCGCGTGGTCGGGGGGCCGTTGCTGGTGGTTGTCGGCCTGTGGGCGCTCGGCGGCAGCGGCCTGGCGTTTCGGCGGCGGCTCTGCGTCCTCGCCGTCGGGGCGGCCGGCGCCGCAGCCGTGCTGGTCCCCTACTACGTGGCCGAGTACGCCGCGGTCGGGGACACCGGGCTCAGCCGCAACGGCGTCTGGAACGTCTACGGTCGCGTCGCGCCGTTCACCGACTGCTCGAAGTTCACGCCTCCGCCGGGCACCGAGCGGCTCTGCGAGTCGACATCCCGCCCGCGCCGGCCGTTCACCTACCAGTACACGTTCAACTGGTACTACTCGCCGGCGGTGCGTTACTTCGGCAACCCGCACTCGGCGACGCCCGAGCAGACGGGTCAGGTCGCGGCCTTCGCCCGGGCGGTGATCGTGGGCCAGCCGTTTGACTACGCGGAGGAGGTGGGTGCCGGACTGCTCCGCTACGTCGCCCCGGAGTCCTTTCGCGGCTACGGCGGTGGACCCAGCTATGACGACCTCGTGCACGGGCCGATCCTCTTCAACCGCCTCTTCCGCAGGCAGGGGCTCGGCGTGGCGAGAGAGCACGGCTACACCGACGCCGGCGGCTTCGGCGTCGACCACGGGCTGCTCGACACGCTTCGCGCCTACGAGTCCGCAACGAGGATCCAGGGAGCGCTGTTCGTCCTGATCGCGCTGCTTTCGTTGGCCGCGCCGTTGCTCACCGCCGGCCGGGCGCGCTCGGCGGCACTGTTGTTCGCACTCGTGGGGTGGACGCTGTGCGTGGTGCCGGTCGCGACGGTGGAGTTCAGCGTGCGCACGGGCCTGCCGGGCTTCGGAGCGCTCGGCGCTGCAGCCGCGCTGGGCGGGTGGGGCGCGGTGACGGCCGTCCGCCGCCGCCGCGACCGCGCGGATTCGCGCGGGCGGGTCGCCGAGGCGTCTTGACGGCCGGTCGGAGATCACCCCGATCAGCCCCGGCTCTCAGCCTGGATCCACCGTCTCGCCGGCGGATCGCCGCCGGATCGGCCGACGCCGATCCATCCACCGATTCCGGTGGATCCAGGCTCAGCAGGTGGGGGCGGTGAGCACGTCGGACCGCCCGTCCTGGCCCAGGACGATGTCCCCGTCCTTGCCTGCTTCGCCCTCGGTGCACGGCGGGACGACGATCGTGGAGGCGCTCGCGCCGTCGAGCAGGATCAGCTGGGACTCGGCGACGACCCCGTCGACCATGATCTTGCCGTACTGGTCCTGGATCACGCGCTCGGTGCCGGGCACGACGAACGCGGCCGAGGGGAAATCGCCCGGCACATCCGTCGCTCCGGTCTCGCTCGGCTGGCAGTGGGGCACGAGCAGGGTGCGAAAGCCGGGCCCGCGCGGGAGCTCGACCAGCGTCGCGCCGGGGGGCGCCTCGCCCTCGGCGCCGCGTGCCGTTGCGCTCACCGGCGTGTTGCAGGGCGCGACCAGGACGGTGTGGTCCTGGTTTGCGGGCAGCACCACGGCGCGCGCGCTCTCGGGCGGGCTCACAGGCGCGGGGCTCGCCTGCTTGCCGCTGCTCGCGAAGGCCCCGATCGCCAGCAGCAACACGATCAGTACGCCGCCGGTGACCCACGGCACTCTATTTCGCACCATGATCGCTGCCTAGCTGCTGCTGCTCGTCATTTGCACCGCGCAGGGCGGCGCGGTGACGGATGTCTTGGATGTCTTGCCGCGGGCTGCCGGGACCACCGTGTTGGCGCCGCCCGAGGGCCCGCCCGAGCTGCTGCCGCTCGAGCTCGTCAGCACCAGGCACGGCGGTACGATGAGCTTCGACAGGTTGGCGTTCTCGGGCAGGATCAGCGAGTTGGGTGGGGGGCTCTTCTTGCTCGCGCCGGAGCCGGAGCCGCCGGGACCGAGCAGGATCGTGCTCGACTTGCCCTCGCTTTTCGCACCCTGCAGGCAGGGTGCGATCGCGACGGTCTGTTCGAGTGCGCTCGCCGACACGACGACCTGGTTCGAGCCGGGCGGGGTCTGAGTCGTCTCCTGCTCCGACCTCGCGAGGCCGCACGGCGGGACCACGATGGTCAAGTCGTCGCTCTGCTTGGGGATGACTACGGTGCGCACCCCGGGCGCCATTGTCGCCATCGTCACGGGGTCGGGCGGTGGCGGGGCCGGGGAACTGGACCCCCCGCCGCCGCATGCGCTCAGACCGCCCGCGAGCGCTGCCGCGAAACCGATCGACACCGTCGACCTGAGCAGTCCCCTGCGTGCCACCGCATCCCTCCACTCGCTCTGGGGCGGACCGCCCCGGGCGCCTGCCGCGTCCCTGTGCGCGGCCGACCCGCGGAAGGTAACACGGCGGGGGCGAAGACACCGTTCCCGCCTCGACACTGCGCTGGTATCGCCTGACCGTCGGCGCGGTGGAGGCGATGACCGCCGGCAGCGACGCGCAAGCCGTCCGCGGCTCGCGCAGCCGGGGCGAAAAGCTCGCGCCCGCGCCTTGACGGAGTGTGAGCGACCGCCTCGAGGAGGACTACGATGACCGTCATGCCCGTTGCCGAGCGCATGACCGCGCAGCAGTACCTGGCCCTGGGAGAGCCGCCGGACGGGGGTCCGCGAACCGAGCTGATCGACGGTGAGGTCGTCGTGAGCGAGCCGTTGCCCCTGCACACCTACGTCAGGGACGACGTGGCGTTCGCGCTTGAGAACTGGTCACGGGCTGCGTCCGGCCGCGGTCGCGCGATGAGCCCGCTCGACGTCCAGCTCGACGAGCGCAACGTCTTCGTTCCCGACATCCTCTGGTACGCAGAGGGACGCGCGCCGGCCCGAGACGCAGGGCGGCCGTCGCCGATGCCCGATCTGGCGGTCGAGGTGCGCTCGCCCTCGACGTGGCGCTACGACATCGGAGCGAAGAAGGCCGGCTACGAGGCTTACGGGCTGGCCGAGCTGTGGCTGGGGGACACCGCCGCCGAGGCGGTGCTCGTCTTCCGCCGCTCGAACCCGAGCGCGCCCGTGTTCGACGTCGCGCTCGAGCTCGAGCGCGACGACGAGCTTCGGAGCCCGCTGCTCCCAGGCTTCGCGCTTACCGTGGCGAAGCTCTTCCCGGGCGAGTAGCGGTCGAGCGCCGCCGGCTCTCTCCGCGCACCGGCGTCCTAGGCCGGGCTGTCGCCGAGTGCCCCCTCGAGCTCCAGCAGCAGCCGCTTGCGCTCCACACCGCCGCCGTAGCCCGTCAGCGACCCGCCGGTGCCGATCACCCGGTGGCACGGGACGATCACCGAGATCGGGTTGCGCCCGTTGGCCGCGCCGACCGCGCGCACCGCCGTCGGGCGCCCGACCCGTTCGGCGAGCTCGCCGTAGCTGGCGGTCTCGCCGTACGGGATCTCGCGCAGCGCGTTCCAGACCTGGCGCTGGAACGGCGTTCCCGCCCGCTCGTCGAGAGCCAGGTCGAACTCCCTGCGCTCGCCGGCGAAGTACTCGCCCAGCTGCGCCTCGACGGCGGCGAACGCGGCGGGCGAGTGCTCCGCGGCCGATGCGGGCTCGACCGGGCGGCGCCCCTCCTGCATGTGGAGCCCGGTAAGCGCCTCACCGTCGCCGGTGAGCAGTAGCTCGCCGAGCGGGCTGTCGATGGTTGTGTAGATCATGATCCCTCCTTTGCCGTCGCCCGTAGCCTCAACGACCAGTGCGCGGCGGCTGTGAGTTCGCCCCCACCCGATTTGCTCATACTTCGTAAGTGACGCTTGGCCGCACACCCGCGTTCTGGGTCGCCGCGGCGACCCTCAGTACGCTCCTGTTCGCCTCCAGCGCGCCATCGCCGCTCTACGTCGTCTACCAGGCGCAGTTCGGCTTCTCGGCGATCACCCTGACGGCCGTCTTCGCCGTCTACGCGCTTGCGCTGCTCGCCGCGCTGCTCACGCTCGGCTCGATCTCCGACCACCTCGGCCGCCGGCCGGTGCTGCTTGGCGCACTGCTGGTCGAGATCGCCGCGATGGTCGTCTTCGCGGAGGCGAGCGGGGTCGCCGCGTTGGTCACCGCGCGCGTGTTGCAGGGCCTTGCCACCGGCGTGGCGATGGGCTCGCTGAGCGCCGCCCTGCTCGACCTCGAGCCCGACTCGCGCCCCGACCTCGGCGCGCTCATGGGCGTCGTCGCGCCGCTCTCGGGCCTCGCGCTCGGCGCGCTCGCGACCGGGCTGCTGGTCGATCACGGCCCCGCCCCGCGGGCGCTCGTATTCTGGCTGCTGCTGGCGGCTTTCGCCGCCGCCTGGCTCGCGGCGCTCGCGATGCCTGAGACGGTGCGTCCCGACGGGCGCTGGCGCAGCTCGCTGCGCCCGCGCCTCGGCGTCCCGTCTGCGATGCGCACCGCGTTCGCCTCGGCGCTGCCGTGCCTGGCGGCGACCTGGGCGCTCGGCGGGCTGATTCTCTCCCTCGGCCCGTCGCTGACGACGAGCGTCTTCGGCTACGACAGCCACCTCGCCGGCGGCCTGCCGATCTTCATGATGGCCGGGGTCAGCGCGGCGATGACCGCCCTCCTGCGCAACGTTCCCGCACGCGCGACCGCCCAGGGTGGACTTGCGGCTTTGATCGCGGGGATCGCGCTCGCGCTTGTCGCCCTGGTCGCGAGCTCGGGGGCGCTGTTCGTCGCCGCCGCGGCGATCTGCGGCTTCGGCTTCGGCCCGGCGTTCGGCGGCATCTTCCGCGTGCTGGCGACGCTCGCGCCGGAGGACCGCAAGGCGGAGGTCGTCTCCACGGTGCTCGCGGTCGCCTACCTGGCCTTCAGCGTGCCGGCGGTGCTCGCGGGCGTGGGCGTCGAGGCGGTGGGCCTGCGCGCGACCGCCGAGATCTACGGCGTGACGCTGATCGCCATCGCCGGCGTCGCGCTGGTGCTCAGCGGGCGGATCGAGAAGCGCGCCGGGACCGAGGCGCTCGTCGAGGCCTGAGGCGGTTTGAGCCTCGGCTCGGCTCGGGTCGGCCGAGCTCGGAGGCGGCGCCGGTGCTCCAGCGTGAGCTGCCACACCACTCGGCCCAGACGGGTGGCGGGGGCAGTCGGCTCCACGGCCTTCGAGCCCAGGACCCTCGCAAGAGCGCCAAGCGTGACGACCTCGTCACGGGCCCGCGACAACGCTGCGACGAAGCGGCAGCTACCCCTGGCGCGCCACCGGCCTGGCGCCTACAAGGGCTGCATGCGATACGTGCGGCGGGAAAGCGGACAGGCGATCACCGAGTACGTCGCGGTCGTGCTCGTCGTGGCGATGTCGATGCTCGCGCTGTCGAGCGTCGACCTCGGCCCGCAGGTTTCCGATGCGCTCGCGAGCTCCGTCTGCGAGGTCGTGGGCCTGGCATCGTGCCGCGACGAGGGCGGCTCCTCGCCGCTGGATGACCTGCCCGACCCCGAGCTGAGCCCGGCACAGCGCGCGCTGCTGCTCGGAGACCCCGCTGACGCGCAGAGCGTGCTCGGCTCGCTCAGCCCCGGCGAGCGCGAGTGGCTTCAGCGCAACGACCCCGAGGCGAGCGCGGCGGCCGCCCGCGCGCAGGAGTGGGGCCGCAGGCGCGAGACCGTCGACCGCCACGTCGGCGGCGACCTCGACGACTTCCTCGCCTACCGCGAATCCCCCGAGCACGACCCAGACCTCGACTACACCAACAACGGGTGCTCGGCGCCGCTGATCGGCAGCTCGGGCATCTCGTGGAACTTCCTTCAAGCCTGCGTGCGCCACGACTTCGGCTATCGCAACTACAAGCGGCTCGGGCTCTTGGACGAGCGCCGCGCAGCCGTCGATCGTATCTTCCTCGACGACATGCGCGACCACTGCGCGAGCCGCAGCCTGCCGCTGCGCCCGACGTGCTACCAGCGGGCGGTGCAGTTCTACGGGGCGGTGCGGGCGTGCGGCGGGTGAGCGTTGCGATCCCGACGACCCCGCCGGCGCAGTAGAGTTGAGCTACGATCCTTGAGGAGGCGAAAGGCGGATCCGCGGCATGGCCAGGACAGTGCGCGAGCAGCAGGACAAGCGGCGCGAGGAGAAGCTCAAGCAGGTGCAGGAGCAGGTCGATGATGGGTCGCTCGTGATCCGCAAGATGACCCCG
>JBPCPD010000163.1:0-2706 GCA_050999535.1 Thermoleophilaceae bacterium | reverse complement strand
AGAGGAGACAGCCTTAGCCACTTCGGGAAGCGCCGAGGCCGCACCGCCACCTACGGCCTCCTCTTGCCCTTCCTTCTCGGCGACGGTGACGTTGTCGTGCTCGCCGGCGAGCTGCTCGGCGCGCGCTGCGGTGCGGTTCCAGGCGACGACCTCGATCCCCGCGAGGGCGAGGTTGGCGGCCATCGGCGCGCCCATGATGCCGAGGCCGAGGAAGGCGACGCGCTGAGGCTCTGCGCTCATCGCGTCAACGTGTACCCGATCTGCCGTGGCCGCCGCCGCCCGGTGTCTCGATCCGCAGACGATCGCCGGGCTCGAGCGTGCCCGAGACCTTGGCGTCGAGCGGCTCGCCGTTGAGCAGGTTGCGCCCCGTCGCCCCCGGTCCACCCCCCGCGGCTCCGGATGGAGGGTGGCGGCGGCGCTCGGTGATCAGCGAGTAACGCATCCGCTCGCGCGCCTCGAGCTCGCGCACGACGCCGTCGCCGCCGCGATGGGTTCCGGCTCCGCCCGAGCCGCGGCGCACGGCGTACTCGGCGACGCGCACGGGGAACTCGAGCTCGAGCGCCTCGACCGGCGTGTTGAGCGTGTTCGACATCGCGACGTGGACCCCGGTCGGTCCGGGCGCATCGGCGCAGGCGCCCTGGCCGCCGCCGAGCGTCTCGTAGTAGGTGAAGCGCTCGTTGCCGAGGGTGAGGTTGTTCATCGTGCCCTGGCCGAGCGCCCGGCCGAAGGCGCCGAGCACGAGGTCGGCGACGCGCGACGAGGTCTCGACGTTGCCCCCGGCGACCGCCGCCGGACGGCGGGCGTCGAGCAGTGACCCGGCGGGCGCTCGCACCGTGAGCGGTCGGTAGGCGCCCGCGCAGGCGGGCACGTCAGGGTCGGTCAGCACCCGCAGCGCGAAGTAGCAGGCCGACAGCGTCACCGCGAGCGGGCAGTTGAGGTTGCCCTCGTGCTGGGTGGCCGAGCCGTCGAAGTCCAGCTCGATCTCGTCGCCGGACACGGTCGCGCGCAGGTGCAGCTCGAGGTCTCCCTCGCCCGCCTCGAGCAGGTCGCTCGCGACGCGCTCGCCGTCGGGCAGGTCGGCGATCCGCGCGCGCGTGCGCCGCTCGGCGTAGGCGAGCGTCTCGGCGAAGCCGGCCTGCAGCGCCTCGTGGCCGATCTGCTCGGACAGCGCCCGCAGCCGCTGCGCGCCGGTTCGGTTGGCCGCGAGTTGAGCGCGCAGGTCGGCCTCGCGCTGATCCGGCCCGCGCATGCGCGCGATCAGGCCGTCGAGCAGCTCGCGGTCGAGCTCTCCACCGCGGGCCAGCAGGGTCGGCGAGATCACCACGCCCCCCTCGTCGAGCGTGCGCGAGTCGGCGGGCATGCTGCCCGGCTCGATGGCCCCGACGTCGGCGTGGTGTGCGCGGCTGGCGGCGAAGCCGAGCAGGCGCTCGCCGGCGTGCACCGGTGAGACGATCGTGATGTCGGGCAGGTGGGTGCCGCCGGCGAAGGGGTCGTTGAGGATCCACGCGTCCCCGGGCGCGTGGCGCTCATCGACCACCGCGGCGACCGCGGACGGCATCGCGCCGAGGTGTACCGGAATGTGCTCGGCCTGCATGACCATCTCGCCGGCGGGGTCGAACAGAGCGGTTGAGGCGTCGCGGCGCTCCTTGATGTTGGCCGAGTGCGCCGAGCGCACGAGCACGACGCCCATCTCCTCGCAGGCCGAGCGCAGGGCGCCGAGCATGACCGCCAGCGCGATCGGGTCGAGCCGCGTGCTCACCGTCGCAGCCTGACGCCGTCGCCGTCGGCGGTGCCCGACCAGCCAGGTGGCACGACCAGCGTGGAGCCGGGCAACTCGACGATCGCAGGACCCTCGACGCGCGCCGAGCCTGCACCCAGCACGCCCGCGTCGCGCCACGATCCGCCGAGGTGGACGCGGCGGCTCGGGCGTTCGGGAGCCGGGGCCGCGGTCGCGGGCCCCGGATCGGCGCCCGGGAGGGCGACCGCGACTCGAACCGTGACCAGCTCCAGCTCGGCCACGGCGTCCTCGTATCCGTAGCGCTCGAAGTGGAGGCGGTCGAAGCTGCGTCGCAGCTGTGCTGGGTCGGGCGCGGGGTCCGCCTCGACGTCGAGCTCGAAGCCCTGCCCGGCGTAGCGCAGCTCGTAGGTCGGGCGCACCTGCGCGTCCGGTGCTCCGAGCTCCTCGCGGCCGCGCTGGGCGAGCTCCTCGACCACTTCGGCGACCGCGCCCGCGGTCAGCGCGGCGCCCGCGAGCAGTACGCTGCGCTGGACGTCGCGGCGGCGCTCGGAGACGGCCAGGCCGAGGGCGGACAGCACGCCGGAGACCGCCGGGACGATTAGCTCGCGCATGTCGAGCTCCTCGGCGATATCGGCGGCGTGCAGCGGCCCTGCACCGCCGAAGGCCACCAGCGCGAGCTCGCGCGGGTCGATGCCGCGCTCGACGGTCACCACGCGCACGGCGCGCGCCATCTCGACGCCCGCCACGCGCACGATGCCCACCGCGACCTGCTCGGACTCGAGCGACAGCTCCGTGGCCAGGCCCGCGATCGCGCGCCGCGATGCCTCGCGGTCGAGCGCGACGCCGCCCGCCAGATGGGCGCCCGGGTCGAGGCGGCCGAGCAGCAGGTTCGCGTCGGTGACCGTCGGGGACTCGCCGCCCCGCCCGTAGCATGCGGGGCCGGGCTCGGCGCCGGCCGAGCGCGGCCC
>JBPCPD010000135.1:0-5346 GCA_050999535.1 Thermoleophilaceae bacterium | reverse complement strand
CGTGCCGCCCGCGCTGCGGTCCTCGGAGGTCCGCCGGGGAAGACGCACGACCGTCGCCCCCTCGCCCGCGGACGCGCGCTGCACGCCGCCTGCCGGCCGCCCCCGCTCGCCGGGCTCGGTGAACGGGGGGAGCTCGCCGGTTAACGTCCCGTAGAGGGCGACCTGCTCCTTGATCACCTCGCCGATGCGGCGGATGCCCTCACGGATGTGATCCTCGCCCGAGGCGGAAAAGTTCAGCCGCATCGCGTTGCGCCCGCGGCCGTCGACGAAGGCGCCCTCTCCAGGCACGAACGCAACGTTCTCGGCCAGCGCGCGGGCGAGCAGGTCTGTGGTGTCGATGAAGTCCGGCAGGGTCGCCCAGACGAACAGCCCGCCGGCCGGCCGCGTCCATTCCGCCTGGGCGGGGAAGTGGTCTTGCAGCGCCTCGAGCATCGCGTCGCGGCGGGAGCGGTAGACGCCTGTGAGCGAGTCGACGTAGGTGCGCCAGTCGCTGAGCTCGAAGTAGGCCTGGAGCATCAACTGCGAGAGCGTGGACGTGCACAGGTCGGCCTCCTGCTTGCCGAACTCGATCTTCTCCAGCACCGGCGGTGGCGCGACGACCCAGCCGAGGCGCATCCCGGGCGAGAAGATCTTCGAGAAGGTTCCGAGATACATGACGAAGACGCCGCCGTCGATCGCGTAGAGGGGCTGCGGCGCCTCGCCCTCGTAGCGCAGCAGGCCGTAGGGGTTGTCCTCGAGCACGAGCAGCTCGTGTTCGTGGGCGATCTCGACCAGCCGTCGTCGGCGCGGGGGTGACATCGTCACCCCGCCGGGGTTCTGGAAGCTCGGAACGGTGTAGATGAACTTCGGCCGCCGTCCGTCGCGCGCGAGCCGCGCGAGCGTCTCCTCGAGCAGGTCGATGCGCATTCCGTCGGCGTCCATGTCGATCTGGACGACGTCGGCCTCGTAGGCCTTGAACGCGTTCAGCGCTCCCGGGTAGGAGGGGCCCTCGGCGACGATCACGTCGCCGGGATCGATCAGCGTCTTGGTCACGAGGTCCAGCACCTGTTGGCCGCCGGTCGTCACCATCAGGTCCTCGGGGTCGACCCGCATGCCCTCGGCAGCCATCACCTCGGCGATGCAGTCCTTGGTCTCGGCGAGCCCGTCGGTCGGGCCGTACTGCAGCGCCTTGGCGCAGGACTCCTCGGCGATGCGCGCGGCGGCCGCGGCGAAGGTCTCCGGCGGGAAGGTCGAGGTGTCGGGCAGCCCGCCCGCGAGCGAGATCACCTCGGGCCGCGCGGTGATCGCCATCATGTCCCGCATCGCGGAGGATTTCATGACCCGGGTGCGCGCGGCGAACAGCCCCGCGTAGCGCTCGAGGTCGCGCGAGGTCGAGCGTGGCGGTGGTCTCGGGGGTGGGCTCATTGGTGGGTGGTTCGCCGGGCCCGCTCGGGCTCCTCGCGGGGCCGGGCGTCGCTCGGGGCCGGCCGCGGGCCGTCGTCTATGGTCCGCACCAGCGTACCGGTGAGTCTCGTCCTCGACATCGGCCAGGGTGCCGGCCTCGCCGGTGCCAGCGGCGTGCAGCCCTTTCTGCCGCCGCTGCTCGCGGGCGCGCTCGCCCGCGGCAATGCCGGCATCGACTTCGACGGCTCGGGCTGGGAGTTCCTCGAGCAGCCGCCGTTCCTGATCGTGGTGCTCGCTCTGGCGATCGTGGCCTACGTCGCTGAACGTTCGGGGGCGAACCGCCGCTCGATCGCGATCGGGACGCTCGTGGCGGCCGTGCCCCTCGGAGCCCTCCTGTTCGCCGGATCGCTCGCCGCGGGCGGGAGCTCCGCGGTCCCCGGGCTGGTCGCCGGGGTCGCCTGCGCGCTCCTGGCAGCACTGGCGGTGGGGGGGCTGCTCGACCGCGCTGCGCGCCGTCTCGACGACTCCGCTGCCCGGCTGCTCGTCGTCTACGCCGACCTCGCGGCGCTGGTGCTCGCGGCGCTGGCGATCGTGCTGCCGCCGGTCGGCTTCCTCGCCCTGATCGCGTTCGCGCTGCTGCTGCTGCGCGGGCGCGGCAAAGATGAGCGCAAGTACGCCGGGTTGCGGATCCTGCGGTGAGTCCGTCGCCGGCGAAGGTCGTGCTGGCGGTGATCGACGCGCTCGACCCATCGGCGCTCGAGCGCGCGGTCGCCGACGGCCAGGCGCCGGCGCTCGCGGCGATCATGGAGCGCGGCACCTACATCGACGACTGCGCCTCGGTGTTCCCCTCGCTCACGCCGGTCGCGGCCGCTTCGATCGCCACCGGCCTCGGACCCGACGAGCACCTGATCCCGTCGATGAACTGGTACCACCGCGGCGAGGAGCGCTACGTCGAGTACGGCACGTCGCTTCCCGCGACACGGGCGTTCGGCGTCTTCCGCGCGCTGACCGACACGGTCTACAACATGAACCTGGCGCACCTGACCCAGGAGCGGCGGACGATCTTCGAGCACCTCGACGACGCCGGGCTGCGCACTGCGTGCACGACCTACCTGATCCACCGCGGCCGCCAACGCCACGAGCCCTCGGGGGACTCGCGCTACCACCGCCTCGCCGAGGCGGCGCAGTTCCGCCACGCCGTCTGGGCCGCGCGCGACCTGTTCTACGCGGACATCTTCGACTCGCAGGCGACGGGCTGCTTCTCGACGCTGGGCATGCCCGGCCAGCGCGACCAACACGCGGGCTGCGTCGGCGCCCATCTGATCGAGAACGACAGCTTCGACTTCCTGCTCTTCTCGCTGCCCGACAACGACACCTACTCGCACCGCGCCGGGCCCAACGCCCAGCCGCACTCGATTGCCGAGGCCGACCGCGCGATCGGGCGGCTGATGCACGTCGCGGGCGGGGCGGAGGCGTTCCTCGACGAGCACGCCGTGATTGTCATGTCCGACCATTCGCAGAGTCCGGTCACCGCGGTGAGCAACATCGCCGAGGCGCTGACTCGGTGGCGCGTCCTGGCACCCGCGGACTCCGAGGCCGAGGCGGCCGAGATCGCGGTCTGTCCCGGCTCGCGCTCGGCGCAGGTCTACGTCCTCGACCCGGATCGCCGCGAGGAGCTCGGGCCGGGGATCGAAGCGCTCCTGCGCGAGGCCCCGGGCGTCGACCTCATCGCTCGCCGCGACGGCGAACGGGGCCGGGTCTGGAGCGCACGCGGAGAGCTGACCTTCGCCCCGGGCGGCGACCTGGAGGACGCGCGCGGCGCGCGCTGGAGCGTCGAGGGCGACCTTGACGCGCTCGACCTGAGGGTCTCCGACGGGCGCGTGCGCGGCGACGACTACCCGGACGCGTTGGGTCGGCTGTGGTCCGCCCTGAACTGCCCGCGCGCGGGCGATCTCTTCGTCTCGGCGGTGCCCGGTCACGAGTTCGCCGACTGGGGTGGTCACGACCACCTCGGCGGTGGGAGTCACGGCTCGCTGCATCGCTGCGACTCGCTGGGAGTCCTGCTGATGGCCGGCATCGGCCCGCCGCCTGCCACCGAGCCCGAGCCCGAGCGCTGGTCGATCCGCGACGTGACTCCGATCGTGATCGACCACTTCGGCCTAGCCCCGGCGTGACCCCGCCCGCACGCGTGCGGGCGGGTATGCGCCGCCGCCACAACTGGGTGCAGCTGCTGAAGTTCTGTTCGGTCGGAGGCTCGGGCTATGCGGTCAACCTCGCCGTCTTCGCGCTCTGCGTCGGGCCCGCCGGCGCGCATCATCTGATCGCGGCGACGATCGCGTTCCTCGTCGCGGTGACCAACAACTTCTGGTGGAATCGCAGCTGGACCTTCGCCGCACGCTCGGGTCACGCCGGGTTTCAGGGGGCTCGCTTCCTCGCGGTCAGCGTCGGCGCCTTCCTGTTCGGCGCCGCGGTGCTCGAGCTGTTGGTGACCGCGGCGGACGCGCCCGAGGTCGGCGCGCAGGCGCTGTCGATCATCGCCGCGACCCCGCTGAACTTCATCGGGAACAAGATGTGGAGCTTCGGCGCCCGGTAACAGCACCGGCGCTGAGCCTCGCGCTCGTGGCCGTCCTCGCCGCGCTGCTGCTGCTGCCGGCCGCAGCCGGGGCGCAGGAGCTCGAGCAGCCCGCGAGCGCCACGGTCGCCCCGCCGGGCTACCGCCTGTCGGGGCAGGAGGTCGTGAGCATCGCCAAGCGCGCCGGCAAGGTGACGGCCGAGCGGCCCGACCACCGGGCCTTCGAGCCGACCGCCTACACGCGCGGGCCGGGCCGATGGCAGGTGAGCTGGTTCGACCACGGCGACGAGGTCGCCCAGGTGCGCGTCGACGATGCCAGCGGCGCGATCCTCGAGCAGTGGACCGGCGATCAGGTGGCCTGGACGATGGCGCGCGGCTACGAGGGGGCGTTCGGGCGCAAGCTCAACGCGCCCTACGTCTGGATACCGCTCTGCCTCCTGTTCCTGGCGCCCTTCCTCGACCCACGCAGACCTCTGCGCATGCTGCACCTCGACCTGCTGGTGCTGCTCGCCTTCGGCGTGTCGCACGTGTTCTTCAACCGCGGCGAGATCGGCGCCTCGGTGCCGCTGGTCTACCCCGTGCTGGTGTACCTGCTCGGGCGCCTGCTGTGGATCGGGCTGCGTCCGCGCGAGCGGCGCACCCCACAAGGGGGCACGGGCGAGCGGCTGGTACCGCTGGTCCCGCTCGTGTGGCTGGCCGTCGTGCTGGTCTTCCTCGTCAGTTTCCGGGTCGTGCTGAACGTGGTCGATTCCAACGTGATCGACGTGGGCCTCGCCGGAGTGGTCGGCGCCGACCGCATCGCCGACGGCGAGGAGCTCTACGGGCCCGGCTTCAGCGACGACATCGATCGTGGCGACACCTACGGACCGGTCGCCTACCTCGCCTACCTCCCCTTCGAGCAGCTGCTGCCCTGGAGTGGTGAGTGGGACGCTGTCCCGGCGGCCCACGGCGGCGCGCTCGCCTTCGACCTCGCGACGCTGCTGGGGCTCGTGGTGCTCGGGCGGCGCCTGCGCTCGGGCCGCGAGGGTCGCGAGCTGGGGCTTGCGCTCGGGTACGCATGGGCGACCTATCCGTACGCGCTGTTCGCGCTTCAGACCAACTCCAACGACGGCCTCGTCGCGCTGACCTGCGTGCTCGCCCTGCTGGCGCTGACGCTCGCGCCCGCGCGGCGAGGAGTGGCCACCGCGGGTCGCGCCGCGGCGATCGCGCTCGCGGCCGGCGCCAAGCTCGCTCCGCTTGCCCTGGCGCCGCTGTTCGCCGGCGTGCTCGGGTCCGTAGCCGCGCGCCGGTCCCGACGCCTGGTCATGCTCTTCGGCGCGGCGCTGCTCGCGGTCCTCACCGCCGCCGTGCTGCCCTTCGTGGGAGACGGCGGCCTGCGCGAGGTCTACGAC
>JBPCPD010000115.1:0-5760 GCA_050999535.1 Thermoleophilaceae bacterium | reverse complement strand
AGGAGTACCTCGAGACGAAGTACGTGGCGGTGAATCTGGACTAGGTCGCCGGCTGGGCATCGTCCCTGGCCAACAGCGTGCCCCGGCCGCAGGCTCTCGGCGAAGGGGCATGGAAGACGCGCGCCGTTTCCCTCTTGATCAGCACTCGCAGTCCGCACGCGGTCGAGATCTGGCGGTAGTGCCGGTGTAGCAGCCGCGCCGTCTCCCCGCTTCGGTCGAGGTCGTAGGCGGCGGGCCGTTCCCACTCCACGATCCACGTCGGCCGGCCAGGGGAGGACAGCAGGGCCCGAAGCTCGGTCCGGGCTTCGGGCACAGCACGCATCATCAGGCTCCACTGGTAGGGGAAGGGATCCGAGAGGCCGCTGTAGTAGAGGACGTCCGCCTGCGAGTACAGGACGTGGGCGGTGTCGCCGGCGCGGGCGCCCTTCCTGAGAGCACCACCGATCGCGGCCGCGGAGCTCTTCTCATTCGTGGTCGCCAGCGGTCCGATCACCAAGCCGCCGACTGCGCAGGCGCCCAGGACCGCGACGGTGGCGCGTACGCGCCGCGCCGATGCGCCGGCCAGGGCGATCGAGGCGGTCACCGCGACGAAGGGGATCAGCTGGATCAGGTAGTGAGCCCAGTAGCTGCCTCCCCCCAGCACGCCCAGACCTCCTCCGACCCCCCAGGCGCCCAGGGTTGCGATCAGGACCCGGTCAGCGCGCGCGCTCCGCAAGCCCGCGACCGACCAGATCAGCACCACCGCGAACCCGGAGCAGATCAGTGGGACGAGCAGACGCTTGGCGAATCTCCCCGGCAGGCCACCTCCCGAGCCGGCCAGCGCTCCGAGACCATCGAGGCGGAATCCCAGCAGGGCGTAGGCCGCGGAGCCGTCAGGAACCGCTGCGACGTACTCCCATGCCTCCACGCCGGCGATCGCCGCAACGATGCCCCCCGCGTAGGCAGCGGCGGCGAGGACGACCTCACGGCGCGGAGAGTCGTGCCAGAGGCAGGTGGCGCTCAGGCAGGCTGCGCCGGCCAGCAGAGCGTCCCCGAAGGACTGCTTGACGAGCAGTGCGCAGATCGCCAGGAATCCCGCAGCGAACAGAAGCCCCGGTCGAGCTGCTCCTTCCCGCGTGCCTCGCCACACCAGCAGCACCGACAGGGTCGAGGGCAGCACGGCCAGCAGCTCGGCGGGGGTGAACACCGATCCCAGTGCTACCGACGACATTAGGATCGCAGTCAGGACCGCAGCGAACCGCGCCGCTCTCTCGCCGGCGATCGCCCTGGCCAGGAGCATGGTGATGGTCACGCCGGCCAGGGCGGCCAGCACGCCGATGGTTCGCACGGTCGCCGTGCCGCCAGTTTCCGCGGCCAATCGGAACACCGCCAGCAGAAGGGGCGGGCGGTCGATGAAGTAGGCGCCGTACAGGAACGGTCCGCCGCCTTGACCGGCGCCGGCGATGTATGCCAGGCCACCCTCGTCGTTACCCAGCGGCGTCCCCAGCCAGGGAGCTCTCAGCAGGACGGTCAGCAGCAGTGCACCCGCCAGCCAGACCAGCAAGCGCCGAGAAAGCAGTCCCTGTCGCATCATCCGACGGCGATGGCCCCGGCCACGTAGATGGCGTAGGCGAAGAGTAGGAGGACTCCCTCGGGGCGACCGAGCCGGCCGCGGGCGAGCAGGACGCCCGCGAGGATGGCGCTGAGCGCCAGGGCGGGAAGGTGGAACTCGACGACGCCGTCGGGGACCGCGAGCGGGCGGACCAGCACGATCACGCCGAGCGAGGCGGTGAGTAGGAAGATCAGAGTGCCGAGCGCGTTGCCGACGCTCAGCTCCGGGAACCCCCGGTAGGCCGGTAGCGCCTCGAGCACCACCTCCTCGAAGGACACGGCGGCGGCGACCACGAGCAACCCGAACACCGTCTCCGAAAGCCCGATCTCGCTCACCACCCGACCGGTGCCGAAGACGAGCAGCTCGGCCCCGGCGACCAGTCCGACCAACGCGGCTCCGAGACGCAGCGCGAGACGGTCGGGCCTCGTGCCCTCGCGGGCGGGAGCCGGGCCGCGACGTGAGCGCAGCAGGACGGCGACGAGCGGCGGGAAGGCGAGCGCCAGCACGGCACCGTCGATGCGAGACAGCGCGCCGTCGGCGCTCAGCGCGATCGCCAGGGCGGCGGCTACGCCGGCGGTCGCGAGCAGGGCGGGCGGGGTGCGCACGGCGAAGGGGGCGACGAGCGCCGCGACGCCGAGGCCGACGGTCAGGAGAAAGATGGCCGCGCCGATCGAGGTGCCAAGCGCGGTGCCAGGGAGGTCATCGAGCGTGGCGGCGACCCCGGCGGCCGTGGACTCCACGTCGAAGCCGAGCACCAGGGCGCTGAGGACCGCACCCGAGATGCCGGCGGCCGCCGCCCACCCGCGCACCGCCTTCACGAGCCCCTCGACCGACTCGACGAGTAGCCAGACGCCGCCGCCGAAGCAGCCGATGCCGATTGCGAGCGTCACGGCGCGGTGCGCTCGAACACCGCCGTCGAGTACCGGTCCAGGGCGTCCCGCGCCCGCTCGAGTGCGACGTGGGCGTTCTCGGAGCCGGGCGCGGCGTGCAGATCCCGGCTCGCGATCCGCTCGTGCCACCCCTGAAGGCGGTCGAGGGCCGACTCCTCCTCGTCGAGCTCGGCCAGCGTGAACTTCGCGATCTCGAACTCGTGGTCTATCTCCGCGAGGAACTTTCCGCACTCATCAACGAGCTCCACGTACTCGGCCGCGCGCGCCTCGTTCCAGGCGTCGAGCAGACGCGTGCCGTCGGCTGCGGCCAGCGGCTCGGCCCGAACCGCCAGCGTCTCGCCGCCCAGCTCGGAGACGAGCGCGCGGAGTCGATCGACCCCGCGGGAGAAAGTCACGTCGTCGGGAAAGGCAACCACCGACTGCTGCAGCTGGAGCGCGCCCGACCGGCGCACCTCCCGCCACACAGCCACTCGAGCGGAGGAGCTGCCGCCAGGCAGCCGGTAGGTGACCAGCAGCCAATACACGCGGAGGAGTGTAACGCGCGTTGCGCGCTTCAGGAACGCCAGCTACGAGCCTTGCTCGCTGCGCGAGGTGTGGGCGCTCGACCTACGCCCGCGGTGACCGGCTCACCCCGCGCTACTGCCGCGCGCCATCCTGCGCAGATCCAGCGCCTCGTCGAGCACGCCCTCCTCGACTCCCTGCTCGATCGCGACCTCGCGGATCGTGCGCTTGGAGGCGACCGCCTCCTTGACGATCGCCGTCGCCTTGTCGTAGCCGATGTGCGGGTTCAGGGCGGTCGCGATCGCCGGCGTCGACTCGGCGCTGCGGGTCAGGCTCTCGGTGTTGGCCTCGAGGCCGGTGACGCACCTGTCGGCGAGCAGCCGGGAGACGTTGGAGAGGATCGTGATCGAGTGCAGCAGGTTGCGCGCGATCACCGGCACGCGGACGTTCAGCTCGAAGTTGCCCTGGGTGCCGGCGATCGTGATCGCGGCGTCGTTGCCGATCACCTGACCGGCCACCTGGAGCACGACTTCCGGGATGACCGGGTTGACCTTGCCGGGCATGATCGACGAGCCCTTCTGCAACTCCGGCAGGAACAGCTCGACGAAGCCCGTGCGCGGCCCCGAGCCCATGATCACGAAGTCGTTGGCGATCTTGGTCAGCGACACCGCGACGACCTTCAGCGCACCCGACAGCTCCACCAGCGCATCGCGGTTGCCCTGGGCCTCGAACGGATCCTCGGGTGCCTCGACCGCCAGCCCGGTGGCCTCGCGCAGCTTCTCCCGGGCGCGCTGCGCGAACTCGGCGTGGGTGTTCAGGCCCGTGCCCGTCGCCGTGCCGCCGAGCGGGACCTGCGCGGCGCGCGGCAGGGCGTCGGACACGCGCGCGTGCCCGAGTCGGATCTGGGCGGCGTAGCCGCCGAACTCCTGGCCGAGGGTCACCGGTACGGCGTCCATCATGTGCGTACGCCCGGCCTTGACCTCGTCGCGCCACAGATCGGCCTTGTCGCCCAGCGCGGCGGCGAGGTGCTCGAGCGCGGGCAGCAGCTGCTCGGTCGCCTCGCCGACCGCGGCCAGGTGGACGGCCGAGGGAAAGACGTCGTTCGACGACTGGCCCATGTTGACGTGGTCATTGGGATTGGCGCCCTCGCCCGCGGGGTTGGCGATCACCTCGTTCGCGTTCGTGTTCGTCGACGTGCCCGAGCCGGTCTGGAAGACGTCGATCGGGAACTGGGCATCGTGCTCGCCCGCGGCGACCGCGTCGGCGGCGGCGGCGATGCGCTCTGCGAGCTCGGCGTCGAGCAGGCCCAGGTCGGCGTTGGCGCGCGCCGCGGCGGCCTTCAGGCGCCCGAGCATCCGCACTACCGCGGCCGGTACCGGCTCGCCCGAGACGGGGAAGTTGGCGACCGCCTTGCTCGTCTCGGGCCCCCACAGCTGCTGCTCGACCGCCATGCGTCTCCTCTGCTCGACTGCCCGCAGGCTATTGGACTCCGTCAGCCGTTCTCTCGCCCGGCGCGCATCGCGGCGCGGACGGCGGCGGTGGGAGGGCGCACGGCGCTCAGCTCCTGCTCGAGCCTGCGCACAAGCTCGTAGTGCACGCCCTGGCTCGCGGCCGCCCCGCGGCGGGCGGCGCCGACCAGGTAGCCGAGCTGGACGGCCTCGGGCCCGTCGGGGTCCGCGGCCGCCGGCTCGGCAAGTTGCGCGGCCGCCTCGATGTAGGCCGCGCCGATCTGCTGGACCTCGCCCGCGTCGCTGCGCTCGTCGAGGCACCGCGATGGAGCGACGCCCTCGATGCGCACCGGATCCGGCGCCGCGCGCAGCGCCTCGCGCAGAGCCGAGGACCCGCCCTGGCAGGCGACCGGCAGCTCGGCGTCGCGCTCGCGCGCACAACCCCCCAGGCTGATCAGCGCAGCCGTGCACGCACCCACCCACCTGAGGCGAGCCGTCTGCATCGCGTCGGCGCGCGATGCGCTGCATTGCTTGAGGACGCTCAGCGAGATCGCAACGGCATGTTCGCATCGACGCGGCGCGGGGGAGGCACGGAGGAGCTCCTGTCGGGCATCGAGCTCGTTGACCACCAGACGGGGCGGTGACGACGGGAGCGATCTCTAGCATCGCGCGCCGATGCCCACCACGACACCGCTCGCGCTCGGTGACCCGCTCGCCCACCGCGCCCTCCAGGCGCTGCTCCGTGCCGAGACCTCCGTCCGCCGCGCGCTCGCGCACGCGCTCGAGCGTGAGGGGATCTCGGCGGCGGGCTTCTCCGCGCTGGTGGTGCTGACCACCGCAGGCGGCTCGCTCGGGCTGAAGCCGCTGCGCCGGCGCCTGGAGTGGTCGAAGGCGGGAGCGACCGAGGTCACGCTGACGCTCGAGAGCCGTGGGCTCGTGCGCCGCCGGCGCCTGGAGAGCGATCGGCGTGCCGCTGCGATCGACCTGACGCCGGCGGGCCACGAGCTCGTCGAGCGTCTGTTCCCCGGCCACGCCGACCGTGTGCGCTGCGCGTTCGCCGCGCTCGACGAGTCCGAGAAGCGCAGCTTGACCTCCCTCTGCCGCAAGCTCGCGGCCTGAGCCCGCGGAGCCGTCCATAGAATCGGTCGCCGCCCGTGAGCCGCTATGCACCCGTCGATTCCCAGCAGTCGTTTCCCGCGCTCGAGCAGCAGATCCTCGAGCGCTGGCGCGAGCGCGACGTCTTCCACGAGTCGATCCGCCGCCGCGAGGGCGCCGAGCCCTACGTCTTCTACGAGGGCCCTCCGACCGCCAACGGGCGACCGGGCATCCA
>JBPCPD010000084.1:0-5998 GCA_050999535.1 Thermoleophilaceae bacterium | reverse complement strand
TCGCGGCGGCGACCGCCGGGTGCACGCGCGCGATCTGGGCGTGCAGCTCGTGCGCGACGGCGCGGTAGCCGGGGTGTCCCTCGCGCCCTGAGCGCAGCTCGATCAGGTGCATCGCCTCGCGCGCGTTTAGGTCGAGCACGTAGCGGATGCGATAGCCCAGGCAGAGCGCGTAGGGGGCGATCTCGGCCATGCCCTGCTCGACCAGGCGGGCGTGCTCGGCGCGCGAGCGCTCGAGCGCCGCGCGGTAGTCATCCGCGACGCCCGCCTGCTCGAGCTCGGACGGCACCCCGGCGCCGAGGTCGGGGGTCAGGCGCTGCCACTGGACGGTCAGCATGCGGTGGCGCTGCAGGTCGCGGAAGGCGCCGTAGTCGGAGGTCACCTCGAAGCGGTAGCGCAGCGCCTCGAACCCGCGCCCGGGGCGGTGGCGGCGGTTGGCGCGCTCGCCGATCAGCTCGCAAAGCATCTGCGCGCGCTCGTCGGGGGGCCGCGTGCGGACCGCGGTGCGCGCCTCGTCCTCACTCACCGCCGCGGCCTCGAACAGGAGCGCCGCGAGCAGGTCATCCTCGCTGCCCTGCACCGCCAGCAGCGAGACCGACGGGCCCTCGGCCTCGCCGCCGCGGGTTCGGTCGAGGCCCAGGCGCCCGGCCCAGCGCTCGGCGGCCGCGGAGCGGTGCTCGAGGTAGCGCACCCACTCGCCGCCTCGGTCGGGCTTGTCCACGCGTGCGACGAAGCTCGGCATCACCGCCTGCAGCTCGGTCAGGATCATCCGCCCCTGCTCGCGCGCCTCGGGCAGCGGGGAGGCGAGCAGGCGCAGCACCAGCTGCTCGTAGGCCTGGCCGCTGGCGAAGATGCCCATGTGCGAGAGCGAGGCCGCGGGCAGCAGGCCGCGCAGCAGATCGAGCGCCTTGGCCCGCAGCGAGCGCGCGTGTGCGGCCGCGGGCTCGCCGTCGCCGCGCGGGAAGCGCTGCGCCGCCCAGGCCTGCACCCTCGGAAGGCTGCGCGAGTAGGTGTCGAACAGGCAGTCCATCGCCGCGGCGTACTGCGGCCCGAGGCAGGGGTCGCGCCAGTAGCGGTACCCGCCGCCACCGTCGATCGGGGCGTCGTAGGCGATGTAGCGCGTCGACTGCTCCAGGTAGGAGGCTAGGCGACCGCGCTGGAGCACCTTGGTCATCACGTTCGAGACCCACTCGCAGGCGATGTGCGCGCCGCCGAGCTGGGCGACCGAGTCGTCGCCGTAGCCGAGGAAGATGCGCTCGTAGAGGGTCTCGGCGCGCGCTCGCGCGTGCTCGCCGCCGGCGTCGTGCAGGGCGGCGGCGACGCCGGCCTCGGCGTCCTGCGCGAACTCGTCCAGGTAGAGGCGGCGAAGTGTCCCCTGGTAGCGCGAGTAGCGCGCGAAGAGCGCCCCCTTGACCGTCTCCGGGAGGCCGACGAGGGCGAACACGGGGCGGTCGAGGTTGGTGAAGTGCCCTGCGAGCGTCGCGCGCTCGGCGGCGGTGAAGGTCTCGACCGGGTAGTCCATCTGGGCGCGCCAGTCTAGACCCGCCCCCGGCGGTGGCTAGGGTCGGTCGTGACCAACGACCCAGGCCGAATGGAGCACCGCATGGCGGCACGTGAGGGCAGCGCGGAGTGGAAGGGCGACCTCAAGGGTGGATCGGGGCAGCTGGAGCTCGGCGGCGGCGCCTTCAGCGGCGCGTACTCGTTCACCTCGCGCTTCGAGGAGGGCGAGGGCACCAACCCCGAGGAGCTGATCGCCGCGGCACACGCGGCCTGCTTCTCGATGGCGCTCAGCAACATCCTCGCCGAGAGCGGCCACGAGGCCGAGTCGGTCGACACGACCGCCGGCGTGCACCTGCGCATGGGCGACGACGGACCCGAGATCCATCGCATCGACCTGCGTACGACGGGCCGAGTACCCGGCATCGACGAGGACCACTTCCGCAAGCACGCTGAGGAGGCCAAGGCCGGCTGCCCGGTCTCCAAGGCGCTCGCCGGCGTTCCGGAGATCACGCTCGACGCGACGCTGGCCGGCTGAGCCGGGGCGTCCGGGGACATGCCCAGCCCGACCGACATCCGCCCGCCGTTCACCGAAGCGAGCGCGGCCGCGAAGGTCCAGGCCGCCGAGGACGCTTGGAACACGCGCGACCCTGAGAAGGTGTCGCTCGCGTACACCGAGGACTCGCGCTGGCGCAACCGCGGCCAGTGGCTCTCGGGCCGGGAGGAGATCGTCTCCTTTCTCGCGCGCAAGTGGGAGCGCGAGCTCGACTACCGGCTGCGGAAGCGGCTGTGGGCGTTCACCGACGACCGCATCGCGGTGCGCTTCGAGTACGTCAGCCGCGACGCCGGCGGCCAGTGGTGGCACAGCCATGGCAACGAGATGTGGGAGTTCGCGTCCGACGGGCTGATGCGCAGCCGCTACGCGTCGATCAACGACGCTGCGATCGACGCGCCGGGCGAGCTGTTCGCGGGCGAGTAGCCGAGGCGGCGGGGCTCAGCCGACGATCACGAATACGACGAGCGCCAGGAACAGCGCGCCCCAGGCGATCACCGCCGGTGCGCCCATCCGGCGTCGCTCGAGGCGCCACAGCGCCAGCCCCCCGCCCAGGAGCGCGAGCACGCCCGCCGCGGTCGCGAACTTGTCGAGCTGCCACTCGGTCACCACGAGGCCGAGCGCGACGGGGACCGTCGCCTGGAAGGCCATCGCGCCGGTGATGTTGCCGATCGCGAGCATGTCCTTGCCGCGGCGCATCCAGATCACGCTGTTGAGCTTCTCGGGCAGCTCGGTGGCGAGCGGAGCGATGATCAGCGCGAGCACGAGGGTCTGAACGCCGAGGCTCTCGGCGACGATCGTGATCTCCTCGACGAACAGCTCGGCGCCGACGATGATCAGGGCGAGCGCGACGATAACCTGGGCAACTATCTGGAAGGTCGACGGCGGGTCGTCCTTGGAGAGGTCGAAGGTCAGCGGCTTGAGCTCCTCCTCCGACTCGCCCTCGTCACTGCCGCGGATCGTGCGGCGCACGTAGAGCCCGTAGACCGCGAGCAGCGCGACCGCCCCGACGATGTGGACGGCCTTGGAGTCGACCTGGCCGAGCGCGATCGCGGCGGCGAAGCTCGGGAGGAAGAAGGCGAAGTCGCGGCGCACGTGGCCACGCTCGACGTCGATCGCCTGACCCTGGGACCGCCGCTCGCGAAAGACGAGCGCCGAGCCCGCCACCAGCATCATCGCGACGGTGGCGAGCATGAACGGGGCGCCGACGATCGCGCCGATCGCGACCTCCTCCCCCTCCGCGCCGGCGAGCACGGCGACGACCGGGATCGTCGACTCCGGCAGCGCCGTCCCGACGGCGGCGAGCAGGCTCCCGACCGCGCCGTGACCGAGGTTGAGCCGCTGCCCGAGCCACTCGACGGCGTTCGTGAACAGCGCCGCGCCGCCGACGATCAGCACGAAGCTGAGGAAGAGGAGGAGGGCGGTCACGACCGTCAGGCGAGCCGGTGCGTGAGCTTGTTCTCGAGCCGCGCGCCGCGATCGCCGTCGGGCATGGCCTTCTGCAGGTCGAAGTCGATCCGTCTGCCGTCGATGTGCAGCGAGGCGACCTGGTCGTCGAACCACGGGCCGTCGCCGATCATCCGCCATCGCACAGGGGGGTCATCGACCCCGGCCGCATGCGCGAGCGCGCGCGTGACCGCGTGCACGGGCTTGGACATCATGCCCTTGATAGCACGTCGCTCGCGCGCGTCGAGCGGGTTGCGCATCGGCGAGCAGACCGCCTGGTAGATCGCGCTGCGCACGCCCGCCGTGCGCGGGTAGGCGACCTCGCTCAGGTACGCGTGGTGCACGTCGCCCGATAGCGTGACGACCGAGGCCGGCGAGGGGCCGCGCTCGCCGGCGCCGACCGCACGCTGGAGCTCGGCGAGGCGCTCGAAGGAGTCGCGGAACGCGGCCCAGTGCTCGAGGTCGAGCTCCTGGCGCAGCTTTTCCGACAGCTCGGCCGCGTGCGAGCCCCAGGCGCCGTCGCAGACCGCCTCGTTCCAGGCTTCGAGGTAGTGCATGCCGGGCGCCAGCAGCCACGGCACCGAGGTCGCCAGCAGCAGGTGGTCGAAGTCACCGTCGCAGTGGCGCTCGATCCACTCCCACTCGTCGTCGTCGAGCATCCCGCGCTTGCCGTCCTCGAGCGCGCGCCCGGCGCGCGAGTCGATCATCACCAGGCGCGTGCGGCCGAGGTCGCGGTGGAAGCTCCAGCGGCTCTCCTGGCGCTCGCGGTCGGCCCCGGTGGCGAGCTCGGCGAGGATCGGCCATGCATCCTCGGCCTCCTGTACGCGCGCCAGGGTGCCGTCCTCGTCCTGCTCGCCGGGGGACAGGTTGCCGACGTGCTGGTAGATCCAGTACGAGGCCAGTGCGGCGATGATGTGGTCGTCCCACCAGTCGGTCGCCCGGATCTTCTTCAGCCACGCGGCCGAGGTGTTCCAGTCGTCGTGGACGTCGTGGTCGTCGAAGATCATCGCGCTGGGCACGGTGGAGAGCAGCCAGCGGATGACGGGCTCGCCCCACGACTCGCGGTAGAGGAACGTGTATTCCTCGAAGCCGAGCGCGATCTCGCCCGGCGGCTCGGTCGGGTCGCGCCGGGAGCGGATGAACTCGCGCGTGCCGGGCGAGACCTCGTCGGCGTACACCTGGTCGCCGAGCAGGAGCAGCAGATCGGGCCAGCACTCGAACGGCTCGTTGGACATGCGCACGGCCAGTGTGCGCAGCGCGTCGTGCTCGCGCCCGCGCTCGTCCTCCTCCTTGCGCAGGGTGTAGGGCGGCTCGCTGGGCACTGCGACGCGGCAGGAGCCAAAGGCGATCTCGACCGCCTGCGAGCCGTCCGAGCAGATCGTGCGGAAGCGGCTCGGCGGGAGCTCGGACTCGGGCTCGGGCCAGACGTGGCCACCGTCGAGGGTGACCTCGTAGCCGTACTCGGTTCCGGGCTCGAGCTCGTTGACGCGCACGAGTCCGTAGTGGTGACCGGCGACGCGGAACGTCTGCTGGGTGGTGCCGAGCACGGCGACCTCGCACGGGCCATCGGTCTCGACCCAGAATGTCGCGCACGTCTCGCCGACGTAGCGCAGCAGCGGTCCGAGTACGAGCGCGGGCATCGCCCCAACCTACCGCCCTGGCCGCGCCGGGCGCGATCGTCGATCCGTCCAGGCGGGGTGCGCAGGGCGCTGCGTGCTCACGAGGGGTCGAGCGCCCGCAGCGCTCGCTCGCGGGTCGGGTAGGCGGCCAGGCGCACGATCATCCCGTCGCGGACGATGTGGACGAAGTAGAGGTGCTCGTCCGAGGTGCCCACCTCCGTGCGTATGCGCCGGTTGCCGACCACGATCCAGCAGTCGCCGTGGCGCTCGAAGCTGTACGGCTGCGCCGAGAAGCGCTGGCCGCGCTTCTCGAAGCCGCGGAAGAACCGCCTCACCTCCTCGGCTCCGTGGTGCACCCGGCCGTCGAGCGTGACGAACTCGACGTCGGAGGCGAGCAGCGGCAGCGCCGCTTCGACGTCGCCCTCGCGGTAGGCGACCCACATCGCGCGCACCGGATCGCCCTGGGGGTCGCGCATCGGTCGAGCCTATTCGACCAAAGCTGGGCGGGCTGCACCCCGACGAGGATGTAGCATCCCACGCCGAGCGAGCAGAGAGCGAGCGAGGGCTCCCCCTCGCCGCGGTCGCCGGTGCTACTCCGCCTCGGCCTCCGACGGAACCTCGATCTCGCGCTTGAGGATCTTGCCCGTCGGGCCCTTGGGCAGCTCGTCGAGGAACCAGACCGTGCGCGGGTACTTGTAGGCGGCGACCTCGGCCTTGACGTACTGCCTGACCGCATCGGCGTCGAGCTCCGCGCCCGCAGCGAGCACGATCGCGGCGCCGATCTCCTCGCCGAGCTCCTCGTGGGGCACGCCGACGACGGCGGCCTCCTGGATGCTCTCGTGCTCGTAGAGCACCTCCTCGACCTCGCGCGGGTAGACGTTGTAGC
>JBPCPD010000023.1:0-9383 GCA_050999535.1 Thermoleophilaceae bacterium | reverse complement strand
ACCTCGCCGATCTCGTCGTAGGAGAGACCCTCGAGCTCGCGCAGCACGAACGGCGCGCGCTGCTCGGGGGTCAGGCATTCGATCGCGGCAGTGACCGCCCGAGTGCCCTCGCGCGCCGCCGCTGCCTCGAGTGGGCCGTGGCCGGGGTCGGCCTCAGCGCCGCTCAGTGGCGCAGCGAGCGGCCGGCGGCCGGCGATCACCGTCAGGCAGCGGTTGACCGTGATGCGGTGCATCCAGGTGGAGAAGCGGCTCTGGCCGCGGAAGCCCGGCAGCGCGCGCCAGGCCGCGACGAAGGCGTCCTGAACCGCCTCCTCAGCGTCCGCGGATCTGCCGAGCATGCGCACCGCGACGCGGTAGGCCGCGGACTCGTGCCGTCGCATGAGCGCCTCGAAGGCGAAGCCGTCCCCGATGGCCGCGGCGCGCGCGAGGCGTTCATCGGCGACACGTACGGATCGTCGCGGGGGATCGGGCACCAAGAGCTGACCCTCAACCGCCGGCGGCCTCCCGCTTGAAGATCAGGACGTGACCGTCCTTCTCGCTGTGAAGGTTCTGCGCGAGCAGCACCTTCACCAGCTCCCACCCCTGGGCACCGAGCTCGTTCAGCGCCTGGTCGAGCTGCTCGCGGTCGAGCTCGTCCTCCTTGCGCCCCATCAGGCCATGGGTGATGACCGAGGTCGTGTACTCGAAGAGCGCCATCGAACCCACCCTACTGGGCCGCCCTGAGCGAGCTCTCGCTAGCTTGCGGCACTCGAGCGTCCCGGCCGTCGCGAGGCGGATCTCAGGGCGACCCACCCCATCGATCGCCGAAGGAGGCCCAACGTGGCCGCAGCAGGATCCAATCGCTTCTCACGCCGCGGCCTGATGCGCCGCGCCGGCGCCGCCGGCGCGGGTGCGGCAGCCCCTGGCGCGACGGGCTGCGGCCCCTTTGGCGACGACGCGGGCGCCGGCTCGGCCGGCGACCGCATGAACGTGCTCATGATCGTCACCGACAGCACGCGGCGCGATTTCGTCAGCGCCTACGGCGCCAGCGACCGGCTCGCGCGCACCCCGAACATCGACGCGCTCGCACGCGAGGGACTGCGCTTCGACCACGCCGTCCCCGAGGCCATGCCGACCGTGCCGGTGCGCCGCGCGCTGCTGACCGGCATGCGCTCCTATCCCTTCCGCGACTGGCAGGCCACCGAGCAGCTACCCCCGTTCCCGGGCTGGAACCCGATCCCCGAGTCGCGAAGGGTCTTCCCCGAGCTGATGCGCGACGCCGGCGTCGAGACGGCCTACGTCACCGACAACCCATTTCTGATCGGCCCACGCTTCGCCGACTTTCGCGGCACGCTGGACATCTCCAAGCCGATCTACCTGCAGGGCGAGTACCGCGTCTGGAACAAGCTGCTCGGCAAGGACGAAGTCGCCTCCAAGCGCCAGATCGAGCGCTACCTGCTGCCCGGCCTCGAGGGCACCGAGGCCGAGCAGCGCCTGCGCGAGCACGAGTTCGTCAACCGGGGCCTGGATCCCGACCAGCTCTCCGGCTCGCGGGTAGCGCGCACGGGGATCGCGCTGCTGGACACGCTCAAGGATCGCCAGCCGTTCTTCCTCGGCATCGACGCCTTCGACCCCCACGAGGCCTTCGACCCGCCGGAGGGCTACAAGCGCCGCTTCGGCGAGGCGGCGGGGATCGAGCCGATCATCCCGTTCACGACCCCGTTCTCGCGCATCGAGGAGATCGACGTGACCGACGCCCAGGTCGAGCGCGTGCGCGAGCTCTACGCGGCGGAGCTGACGTGGATGGACGCCTGGATCGGCAGGCTCCTGAACAAGCTCGACGACCTCGGCCTCGCGGACAGCACCGTCGTGCACTACTCCAGCGACCACGGGATCGTGCTCGGGGAGAAGGGCCTCCTCGGCAAGGACAACTCGACGCTGGGCAGCGAGATCCACCGGGTGCCGTACATGATCCGCCACCCCGAGGGCAAGCGCGCCGGGCAGAGCACGCAGTACTTCGCCGCCGCGCACGACGTCGCCCCGACGCTGCTGTCGCTGCAGGGCATCGCGCGGCCGGGCGCGATGGACGGCGAGGACCTCAGCGTCCTCTTCGACGGCCGCGAGCCGCCCGCGCGCGAGATCTGGACGACGTGCTACGCGGACTTCGTCGCCGCCGGCGACGGACGCTACGTGCTGATCGCCGACAACCAGGGCAAGAGCAGGAAGCTCTACGACCGACGTACCGACCCCGCCGAGGAGACCGACGTCGCGGCCGACAACGGGCAGGTCGTCGACCGGCTGTGGGGCGCGGTCGTCGAGCAGGCGGGCGGGACGATGCCCGTCTTCAGCGAGACGGGGGTCGTGCGCAGCTAGCAGCCGCAGCGAGGTTCTCGCAGCGAGGTTCTTCGCTAGGAGCGCAGACCGATCGTCCGCGGGAGGAGCGCAGGCCGATCGTCGATCGGCCGAGCACCGCACCGACGATCTCCTGCCGAGCACCGCACCGACGAGCATCGGGCGAGCACCGCAGCGAGGTTCTTACACTGGACGGTCGCCATGGCCGTCGTCACCGCATCCGATCTGGGCAAGGACATCGCCGGAAACCCGCTGCTCGCGGGCGTCTCGTTCAAGCTCGAGCGCCGCGACCGCATGACGCTCTCCGGGCGCAACGGCTCGGGCAAGACGACGCTGCTGCGGATGCTCGTGGGCGAGGCCTCCGTCGACCGCGGTGCGCTCTCCTTCCAGAAAGGCGCGCGCGTGGCGCTGCACGACCAGCGCCCGCCGCGCGACCGGTACCTGACGCTGCGCGCCTACGTGCTCTCGGGCGCAGTCGAGGTGGTCGCGGTCGAGCAGCGCCTCGCCGAGCTCGAGCGGGCGATGGCCGACGGCGCGCACGATGAGAAGACGCTCGCCGCCTACAGCCGCGCCCAGGCGCGACTCGAGCATCACGGCGGCTACGGCTGGCGCGACCGGGCACTCGCCACGGTCCGCGGGCTCGGCTTCACCGACGATGACCTCGACCGCGGGCTGGACAGCTTCTCCGGCGGTGAGCTGACCCGCGGCTCGCTCGGCCGCGCGCTCGCCGGCGGGCCCGACCTGCTGCTGCTCGACGAGCCGACCAACCACCTCGACATCGCCTCGCTGGAGTGGCTGGAGCGCCACCTCATCTCCCTCGACGCAGCGATCGTGCTGGTCGCGCACGACCGCTGGTTCCTCGAGGCTGTCGGCACCTCGGTGCTCGAGCTCGAGGCCGGGCGGGCGCGCTTCTTCGCGGGCCCATGGCATGCCTGGCGCAAGGAGCGCGCCGCTCGCGAGCTGGCCGCAGGGCGCGCGGTCGAGCGCCAACAGGCCGAGATCGAGCGCCTCGAGGCCTTCGTCGAGCGCTTCCGCGCGAAGGCGACCAAGGCGCGCCAGGCGCAGTCGCGCGTCAAGCGCCTCGAGAAGATGCGTCCGGTCGAGCGCGAGGCACGCGACACGCGCGCGCTGTCGTTCTCGTTCGCCGCTCCCGAGCGGTCCGGCCGCACGGTGCTCGAGCTCGAGCACGGGCGCGTCGAGGTGCCCGGCCGCGTCCTGCTCGACGACGTCTCGGTGTGGGTCGAGCGCGGCGAGCACGTCGTGCTGGTGGGCGCCAACGGGTCGGGCAAGACGACGCTGATCGAGGCGCTCGCGGGGCGCTTCCCACTTGCCGCGGGCGAGGTGCGGACCGGCCACAATGTCACGCTCGGCTACGTCTCTCAGCACGCCGAGGAGCTCGATGGGCGGGGCACGGTGCTGGAGGCCGCCCAGCGCGCGACCGGGCTCACGCCTGGTAAGGCACGCGCGCTGCTCGGCCGCTTCCTGTTCTCCGGAGACGAGGTCGAGAAGCCGCTCGCCGGGATCTCCGGCGGCGAGCGCAAGCGCCTCGCCCTGGCGATCCTCGTCAACTCGGGCGCCAACATGCTCGTGCTCGACGAGCCGACGAACCACCTCGACGTCGAGAGCCGCGAGGCGCTCGAGGGTGCGCTCGCCTCCTTCGGCGGCTCGCTGCTGCTGGTCTCCCACGATCGCGCGCTGCTGGAGGCGATCGGGACACGCACGCTCGCCGTGGAGGACGGCGCGCTGCACAGCTACGAGGGCGGTTGGAGCGAGTACGTCGAGACGCGGCGCGAGGCGCAGCGCGGCGAGCAGCCCAAGTCCGCGCTGTCCGGCCGGACGGCAAAGCCTGGTGCGACAAGGCGCAAAGCCGCAGAGAAAGGTGGCGGCGGCAACGGCGCGGGCAAGAACGGCCCGGCGGGCGCCACGGGCAACGGCGCCTCCGAGCCGCCCGTACCCGAGCGACCGCCGCTGTCCAAGAACGCCCAGCGCGACCAGCGCCGCCTGGAACGCGAGATCGCGAGCGCCGAGGCCGCCTTGCGGGCGCTCGAGGAAGAGCTCGCCGACCCCGCTGCGTGGGCGAGCCCGACAGCCTCGGCACGCTCGGCGCAGCGCCACGGCGAGGCCAAACGGGCCGTCGAGGAGCTCTACGCGCGCCTCGAGCACATCGCCGGCTAGCCAAGGGGTGAGCAGATGAGGAGTAGGTTTCCCCTCGCTCGGGTACTATGAGCCCATGCTCAGTAAATTAGTTCGACTCTTTGCCCTGAAGCGTGTCTTCGAAGCCGTGCGAGGACGACGAGGTGGCGCCGGCGGCCCCCGGCGAGGTGGCGGCGGCGCCCGCCGCGGGCCGCGCCGCCGCGGGCTCTGAGCTCGAGGCGCGGCCGCGCGCCCCGCTAGTCGTCGTCGGAGGGACGGCGAAAGACGACCCGCTCGAGCTCGCCGATCGAGGAGCCGCCGAGGCGCAGGGAGGTCGTGAAGCCCTCGGCGCCGAGCTCGCCCGCGTCGAGCGCGCGCCGCAGCTTGTCGAGCAGCGGGCGGTCTTCGTCGGAGACCTGGTCGCGGGGAGCCTCGACGAGGATCAGGTGACACGGACGTCGCTCGGCCGCGGCCATGCGCACGAAGTGCTCGCGCTCCTCGGGGCCGACGCTTTCGGCCGTGATGACTACCGTCTCACCGGCGCCGATGCGCTTACCGACGGCCTTGTCGAGCAGCGCCGCGGCGGCATCCTCGTCCGCGCCCGCGCGGCCCGCGAGCAGGGCACGCACCTTGCTCAGCGAGAGCAGCGCGCCACGCTCCTCGATCACGCGCGCGGCGAACTGGTCGCGCGCCGCGGCCGAACCCGAGACGATTACGAGCAGGCTGCCGGGGGCATAGCGCAGCTGCTCCGACGGCCGCAGCGTGCGCCCACGAACCGATAGGTCGGCGGGGCGCGGCGGGGCACCATCGCGGCGCGGGCGATCGGAGGACCAGCCTCCCCTTTCGTCGTTGTCGATCTTCACGCTGCGGGTGGAGGGAGGCTTCGGCATGTCTTCATCCTCGCGCACAGGGCGCTCGGGCGACGCCACGGGCGCGCTGGATAGGTTGAGGGCGTGGTGTCGCCCGACCTGTTGCCCGAGCCCGCGATCGTGCTCGACGGCGAGGGCACGATCCACCACGTCAACGCCGAGGCGGCAGCGTGCTTCGGGCGCACGGTCGAGGACATCGTGGGAGGCGATCTGTCGCGGTTGGTGACCCACCCGGGGCAGATCACCGACGCGATCGCCGCAGCCGACGGCGACGAGGCATGGCGCTGCGAGCTGGTGGCGCGCCGGGCCGACGGCGTGCCGTTCCCGCTCGACGTCAGCGGCCGCGTGATCGACCGCGGCCCGCCTCCCCGCACGCTGGCGCTGCTGCACGACCGCAACGTCGGCGATGGGGTGCCCAATCTCGCCCAGCGCCACTTCGAGGTGGCCTTCGACAGGTCGCCGATCGGCATGGGGCTCTACAACACCGACGGGCGCTTCGTGCGCGCCAACGTGGCGATGTGCCAGCTGCTCGGGCGTGACGAGGGCGAGCTGATCGGCATGCGCGACCAGGAGCTGACCCACCCCGACGACCGCGACACCGACCTCGACGCCGCGAGGCGGATCCTGGCCGGCGAGATCGAGACCTTCCAAACCGAGAAGCGCTTCGTGCGACCCGGCGGGGAGGTCGTGTGGGTGATCGCCAACCTGACCTTCCTGCGCGACGAGCACGACCGCCCGATCAGCTGGCTCGGCCAGTTCCAGGACGTGACCGAGCACCGCCGGCTCGCCGAGCGCGACTCGCTGACCCAGCTCTTCAACCGGCGGCGCTTCGAGCAGGCGCTGGCCGAGCACCTCCGCCACGGCGCCCGCTACGAGCCGTCCGGCGCGCTGCTGGTCTTCGACCTCGACGGCTTCAAGGCCATCAACGACGGCTACGGGCACCCCGCCGGCGACGAGGTGCTCGTCGAGGTCGCACGGGCGGTCGGCGGACGGATGCGTGAAACCGATGTCGTCGCGCGCCTGGGCGGGGACGAGTTCGGGGTCGTGATCCCCCATGTCGGCGCCGAAGCCGAGATCCTCGGCTGGGCACTGGTCGAGCTGATCGCGGGCCTGCACTTCTCCTTCGCCGGGGACCGCCCGCTGGTGACCGCGAGCGTCGGCATCGCGCCCTTCGCCGCGGGCTCGACCGACTCCGAGCCGCTGCTCGCCGCGGCCGACGCCGCGCTCTACGAGGTCAAGCGCGCGGGCGGCAACGCGTGCGCGTCGCGCGCGCCGGAGTAGTCACGGTGCCATCGCTTGACGACAGCGCCCGGTCGAGCGCTGCGCCCGTCCCCGCGGCCGGCCTCGGCGAGGTCGCGCGCCAGTGGGCGCGCATTGGTGCGATCGGCTTCGGTGGTCCGCCCGCCCACATCTCACTGCTGCGCGAGCTGTGCGTCGAGCGGGGTCGCTGGCTCGACGAGGAGCAGTTCGAGGACGCCATCGCGGCCACCAACCTGCTCCCCGGGCCGGCCTCGACGCAGCTCGCCATCTTCTGCGCCTGGCGGGTCGGTGGCGTGCCCGGCGCCCTGGTCGGAGGCGCGGGCTTCATCCTCCCCGGCCTGGTCCTGATCATCGCCCTGGGCGTGCTCTTCCTGAGCGGCGCGCCGCCGGTGTGGGTGCTCGGCGCCGGGGCCGGAGCCGGGGCGGCGGTCGCGGCCGTGGCCGTCCAGGCGGGCACGAGCCTGATGCCCGCGAGCTGGCGCCGCGCGACGGGAGGCCAGCGGGCCCGGTGGGTGGTCTATGTCCTGCTCGGCGGGCTGGCCGCGGCCGCAGTCGGGCCGTGGCTCGTGCTCGTGCTGCTGGCGGCCGGCGTGGTCGAGCTGGCGTGGCGTCATGGACTGGGGTCGAGCATCGGCGCGCTGCACGCCTGGCCGCTGGCCGCCGTCGCCTCGATCGCCGCGACCGGCGGCCTCGGTGCCCTCGCCTGGACGGCCTTCAAGGTCGGCGCGCTCTCCTACGGCGGGGGCTTCGTGATCATCCCCCTGATGCAGGCCGACGCCGTCGAGGTCAACCGCTGGCTGACCGACGGCGAGTTCCTCAACGCCGTGGCGCTCGGCCAGGTCACGCCCGGGCCGGTGGTGCATACCGTGGCAGTGGTGGGCTACGCCGCGGCCGGGATCGGCGGCGCGGTGCTGGCCGCCGCCGTCGCCTTCCTGCCGTCGTTCTCCTTCATCCTGCTCGGCGCCGAGCGCTTCGATCGGCTCGCAGCCAGTGCGCGGGTGCGGGCCTTCCTCGACGGCGCGGGCCCGGCGGCCATCGGGCGATCGCCGGATCGGCGGTCCCGCTGGCGCTGGCGCTGTCGCAGCGATGGCAGGTTGCCGTGCTGATCGCCGGCGCGATCGCTCTCCTCGTCCTGCGGCGCGGCGTCGTGTCGACGCTGCTGAGCGCCGGCGCGATCGGGGCCGTCGCGGCGCTGGCGGGCGCGCCCCTGCCCGGCTGAGCCGGCGATGCCGGGGGCACGGACGCGACACCATGTAACTTGCGCAGGTGCCCGGAGCCGCTCCAGGCCTTCAGCCACATCGGGCTGATCCCCGCCGCGGACGAGATCGACAAGGCACGAGGAGAGGCGCAACGGGCGGCTTCCTGGATGCCCCGACCGAGTCCGGCGCGCACGCGCCGGCGGCTTAGCGCGCGGCCGATGGAGCACCTCGTCGCATCGCTGGGATGGGGCCTCGCGGTCGGCGGAACCCTCGTCGCTGGGGCGCTGGCCGCAGCGCTGTTCAAACTGCCGGAGAGGGTCGCCGCAACGCTCACCGCCTTCGGCGGAGGCATCCTGCTCTCCGCGATCGCGCTCGAGCTCGTGCCCGAGGCAGACCGCGGAGCGGGACCGGCGCTGACGGCGCTCGGCCTGCTCGCCGGAACGCTGGTGTACGTGGGCGCCGACTGGTGGCTGGGCCGCGACGCCGGTGCGATGGCCATGCGCCGCTCCGGCCACGCCGCGGCGGCCGGGCGGCCGATGGAGACGCCCCCCAGCCACGCCGAGGCCGCGCGGGGGGAGTCGATCGCGGCGGGGATCTTCGTGGACGGCGTGCCCGAGTCGATCGCCCTCGGCCTTACGATCGCGGAGGGCGAGATCGGCGTTGCGCTGCTCGCCGGGATCCTGATCGGAAACGTCGTCGAGGCCTACGGCGCCGCTCAGCCGGTCATCGCCGGAGGGCACACGCGCCGCTTCGCCGTCATCCTGATGGCTGCCATCGGCGCGACGCTCGCCTTCGCCACCGTTCTCGGCGGCACGGTGCTCGCCGACGCCAGCGCAGAGCTGATCGGGACCGCGCAGGCGGTCGCTGCCGGGGCCGTGCTCGCGGTGGTCTCGATCGCCATCCTGCCGCACGCCTTCTCCGCGGTGAACCGCATCGTGGCGTTCGCCACGGTGGCCGGGTTCATCGCCGGGTATCTGCTCAGTTGAAGCTCTTGCTCGGCCGACCGGGAGAGTCTTGGGCGTAGATCGAAACGTTGAGGCTGTCGACCGCCCGAGGTCGTTGAGACGGCTCACCGCCTCCGTCGTCCCGTCGCCCACCCGCTTGCCGAAGCTGATCCCCGACCCGCGCTCGGGCGCCGCGCGGCGTCGTGGTGGCTTCGCCTTGACGCCACCGCGCGGCGCACCTGGGGAGCTCGAGGGGGATCGCGTGTCGCCCTCCGCTTCAGCGCAGGGTCGGTGCTACTGGCCCTCCAGCAACGGGCGGACGGGACCGTAAACCGCAGCTCAGGCTGCGACCTGATGATGCGGTTTGCAGGGCATAACGGTGTGACCCGCTGAGGACGTCAAGAGAACTTGCGCCTAGCCCGCGCGGCTGCTTTGGGCTCATGCGAGGTTGTCTCGTCGTGGCCAGAGGGGGCCCTAGCGTCGGGACGAGGGACGCACGGTACGAGGCAGCTGTTCCCCGTGGCCGGACCCGAGCTGTCGGGGCTCGACGCGTTCAAGTCCGATGACCGCGAGCGTCTCGGGCTCGAGGCCTACCGGATCATCGAGCCGGGGGGGCGGGGGTGGGGGGGGAGGGAACGAGGGTGTCC
>JBPCPD010000017.1:0-15478 GCA_050999535.1 Thermoleophilaceae bacterium | reverse complement strand
CGCTCGATCCGCGCGACCGCCCGCTGTGGGCGACCGCGATCTACAGCGGCCTGCGCCGCGGCGAGCTGACCGGGCTCCGGTGGGCCGACGTGGACCTGGCGGGCGGCACGATCCGCGTTGAGCGCGGCTGGGACGCCATCGAGGGCGAGATCGCCCCCAAGAGCCGCGAGGGCCGGCGGACCGTCCCCGTCCCCGCCGTGCTGCGCGACCACCTCCTCGCGCACCGCATGCGCCAGGGCGACAACGCCGGCCAGGTGTTCGGCGGCCCGTCCAACGTCCGGGCGACGCTCGAGTGCACCGCACAGGTGCGACGACACCGCGACGACCTCACCGCCATCACGCTGCACCAGGCACGCCACACCTACGCCAGCTTCATGATCGCCGCCGGGATCAACGCGAAGACGCTCAGCACGTACATGGGACACGCGAACATCTCCATCACACTCGACCTCTACGGCCACCTGCTCCCCGGCTCCGAGGACCAGGCCGCCGCGATGCTCGACGCCTTCCTCGCACGCTCCGCGGGGGACACCGACACCGGGCCGACTGCCCCACTGAGTGCCCCACGCACCCCGCAATCCCGCTCCTAGAGCGGCATCGCTCAGATGTAGTACATAGCGCTGCCGGCCTCCCCCGCCTCGCGCTCGGCGACGTCGGCGATCGTCGTCCTGCCGAGCACGGCGCGCACGGCCCCGGCGGCCTCGACGAAGACCGAACCGCAGCCCTGCGCCTCGGCACCGAGCTCGCCCTCGAGCAGCTCGACGACCTCGAGCACGGTGACCTCCTCGGGCGGACGGCCGAAGAGGTACCCGCCCTTGACACCGCGCTGGCTGTGCAGGATGCCGGCGCGCCGCAGGGTGGCGAACAGGCCCTAGAGGAACTGCGGCGGGATGTCGCGCGCGCGAGCGAGCTCACCGATCGGCACGGGCTGGCCGGCGCCGCGCCGCGCGAGCTCGGCGAGCGCGCGCACCGCGTAGGGGGACTTCGAGGTGATCGCCAGCACGACGAAACGAGTCTAGGTTAGGCGCGTGGACACAACCGCCAGAGCCCTGTCGCTTTGGGCCCCTCCCCTGCTCGTGGCGGCGCTGATCTTCGCCGGGTCGTCGATTCCCTCAGACAGCGCCGACCGCGGCGTGGCGGGGCTGATCGCCGCCAAGACGATCCACTTCAGCGAGTACTTCGTGCTGCTGCTCGCGCTGTGGCGGGCGCTGCGGAGCACGCTCGCTCCGCGCGCCGCGGTCGTGGCGGCGCTCGCCGGCTGCGTCATCTACGCCTGCTCGGACGAGCTGCACCAGCGCTCGGTCGAGGGCCGCAACCCCTCCGCGGTCGACGTTGCGATCGACGCCACGGGTGCCGCGACCGGGGCCGGCCTCGTGCTGCGCCTCCGCGGCCGCCCGCGCCGGCGGGGCGGGCTCGATCGAAGCGATCGGAGCAGTGCCCACACGTGAACGGGCTCCTCTCGCTGCGGCGGCTGCCGATCGAGTCGCAGCGCTCGATCGTGACCTTCGCCTGGGCGCGGCTGGGGCTGACCGTGCTCGGCGTGGCGCTCGTGCTGGCCCTCGGCGTGCCCTACGACGGACGGCTGCTCGTGCTCGTCGCGGGGGTAGGACTGCCCTGGAGCCTGCTGAACCTGGCCCTCGCCATGCGCGCGCCTGCGCGCGCGGTGACCCCGCCGATCCCCGCGATCGGCGACGTGCTGATCCTCGTCGCGATCGAGATCGTCGTGCCCGACGCCTACGGGGTGGTGCGTTTCCTCGCGCTCACCGCACTCGCGGTCCACGCCCACTTCCAGGGCGAGCGCGTCGGCCTCGCGCTCGCAGTCTTCGCGATCCCTGCGCTCGTCGTCCCCACGGCGTTCTGGTCCGAGGTCGCGCGCGCCGACCTGCTCGCCCTCTACGAGGCCGCCTTCGCGACCGCCGCGCTGACGACCGTCGTGCTCGTCGGCGGCTTTCGCACCGCCGAGACGGCGTCGCGGCTGCGCGCGCGCGACCTCACGCGGCGCACGATGCAGACCGAGGCCGATATCCGCCGGCGCTTCTCGGAGTCGCTCCACGACGGGCCCGTCCAGGAGCTGATCGGGCTCGACATGGCGCTCGCGGCGGCCGCGGGCGAGGCCGAGCGCGAGGGTGCGGCCAAGACCGCCGGGATCCTCGCCGACGCGCGCGCGATGGCCCAGCGCAACCTGCGCGTCCTGCGCGACGAGATGATCGACCTCGGACCGGCCGCCTTCCCCGAGCTCTCGTACGGCATCGCGCTCGAGCGTCAGGTGCCGGTGTGGGAGCGCCGCTACGGGCTCGAGCTCGCGCTCGACCTCGACGGCGGCGAGCTGCCATCCGAGCTCGAGGGCTACCTCTTCCTGATCACCCAGGAGGCGGTCGTCAACGCGGCACGCCACGGGCTGGCCGAGCGCGTGGTCGTCACGCTGCGCCGTGACGACGGGGACATCGTTGTGACGATCGTCGACGACGGTCGCGGCTTTGGCAGCGTCGATCCGCTCGGCCCGGCCGAGCCGGGCCACATCGGCCTCGCGAGCATCCGCCAGCGCGCCGAGCTGATGCGCGGTGAGCTGACGATCGACAGCTCGCCGCAGGGGGTGGTGCTGAGGGTCCGCGCACCCGACCCGGGCGCCGCTGACGCCTGAGCGCAGCGACCTCAGCCCTCCTCCACGCGCCGCTTGAGCTCGCCCGGACGAGCGTTGACCAGCAGGTCGCGGATCTTGCCCTCGACCGGACCGCGGATCAGCATCCCGAGCGTGCGCCCGGGGTCGCCGTCGATCGCGTAGGTCGCACGCGTGCGCTGGCCGCCGAGATCCTCGAGCACCCACGAGCCGTCGAGCGACTTGAGATCGCCCTGCTCCTGCGCCCACGCGAGCCGCGTCGGCGGGTGGTAGGAGAAGCGGATCTGCGCCTTGACGGTCTTGACCTTGGCGTCGCTCTCGGTCTCGACGAGCGTCGCGCGCCCCTCCTCGTCGGTGTCGAGAACGTGCATCGCGGTCATGCCGTCCTGCCACTCGGGCGCGGAGGCAACGTCGGCCACCACCTCCCACACCGTCTCGAGCGGAGCTTCGATCTCCTCGCTCGCGCTGCCCGAGATCCTGGCCATGCGTCCTCCTCCGTCGCGGTCGTCACGAGCAGATTGTCGCACTGGTCTGTATGCCGGTGGGCCGGCGCTCCTCCGCCGTCGCCCTGCCGGGGGCGGGCGCAGGCCAGGCATCCGCTGCGGTGCTGGTGCGAGAGCCCGGGCCGCCGCTCACAGCCAGCCGCGGTCGGTGGCGATCAGCACCGCCTGGGCGCGATCGCTGGCGCCGAGCTTGGCGTAGGTGTTGTGCAGGTGGGTGCGCACGGTGCTCGTCGACAAGGCGAGCTCGTGGGCGATCTGCTTGTAGACCTTGCCCTCGCCGAGCCGCTTGAGCACGTCCAGCTCACGTCTCGACAGTGGGCAGGGATCGACGTGGCGCCGCGCCGCGGAGGCGGAGGGCAGCTCGAACATCAGCCCGCGCAAATCGGCCTCCGAGACCCCGACCGCGCCCGCCGCGCCGAGCAGCTCGTTGCGGTTCACGTCGCTGCCGCCGTGGTAGTGGGTCAGCATGTCGGCCAGGCGCACGAGCGCGGCCTCGCCCTGTGCATCGTCGGCGTGGTGTCGCTCGATCGCGCTCGCCAGCGTGCCGGGCAGGCCCCAGCGGCGTGCCAGCACGCCGCCGACGAGCGCGTGATCGACACCGAGCTCGCGCCGTTCGCGGTGGATGCGCTCCTCCGGCGTGCGGGCCGTGCCGTGGACCTGCACCGGGTAGCCCGGGTAGGCGTGGGTCAGGATCAGCTTGCCGACATCGTGCAGCAGCGCCGAGGTCAGCAGGTCGTCGCGGCGCTCGTAGCCGATCAGGCGCGCCAGGCGATCGGCCGTGGCCTGCGTCGCGACCGCGTGCAGCCGAAAGCGCTCGGGAGCGGCCTCCCACCCCGGCGTGCGCTCGAAGAAGTCGAAGACCCTTGCGCGAATGGCGAGCTGCTCGATCCCGCTCGGGGTCAGCAGCTGCACCGCCTCCGGGACGCTGGTGACCTTGCCGCGGCGCTTGGTCGCCAGGCGGTTGGCAAGGCGCAGCGCCGTCGCTGCGAGCGCGACGTCGGACTCGATCGCCGCGACGACGTCGCCGTCGGAGCGCTGGGGCTCGCGCACCAGGGCCAGCACGCGGTCACGCGACTCCGCCAGCGCCGGAAAGAGCTCCAGCGCCTCGAAGGCGGCGGTCAGACGGCGCCCGTGCCCGTTGGCGTCGGGCCGGCCCATAGCTGCCGGAGGCGAGACGGATTTCTTGGGCATGACTGCTGACACGGGAGAACCTGGCTTGCTGGCGGCAGGAAAGCGCAGCGAAGCGCTCCCCGCTTCTATCGGCACCGGCCGGGGAAGGTTGAGGGGCGCATGCGGGGGCCGCTCAGGCTCGCGCGGAGAGGCGCTGCAGGGCTGCGTCGACGCGCGCGAGCGTCCGCTCGCGCCCGAGCGCGACGACCGACTCGAAGATCCCCGGTGACACCGTGCCGCCGGCGATCGCGACCCGCAGCGGCTGGAAGGCCTCACGCGGCTTGACCCCCGGGCGCTCGACGACCCCGCGCAGCGTCGCCTCGACCGACTCAACGTCGAAGGGCTCGAGCTCGGCGAGCGCCTGACGGACCGCCACCAGCCGCTGCACCACCCCCTCGTCCATCACCTTCGCCCACGCGTTCTCGTCGGTCGGCTGGGGCTCGACGAGGAAGCCCGCCAGTGGCCAGAACTCGCTCAGCGTCTGGAGCTTCTCCTGCGCGACCGCGGCGGCGGGCGCGAGGTCGTCGCGGTCGAGCAGGCGCCCGAGGCGTTCTGCGAGGTCGGCGGGGTCGAGCTCGCGCAGGTAGCGCCCGTTCATCCAGCGCAGCTTCTGCTCGTCGAAGACGGCCGGGTTCCTCGAGACGCGCTCCAGCGAGAAGGCCGCGATCAGCTCGTCGATCGTCATGAACGTCGTCGAGGCGTCCAGGCCCCAGCCGAGCAGCGCGATGTAGTTGAGCACCGCCTCGGGCAGGTAGCCCTGGTCGCGCAGCTCCTGCACCGAGGCCGCGCCGTGGCGCTTGGAGAGCTTCTTGCCGTCGGGGCCGTGGAGCAGCGGCAGGTGGGCGTAGACGGGGGGCTGCGCGCCCAGCGCGGAGAGGATCATCGCCTGGCGCGGGGTGTTGGACAGGTGATCCTCGCCGCGCACGACGTGGGTGATGCCCATGTCGAGGTCGTCGACGGCGACGGCGAGGTTGTAGAGCGCGCTGCCGTCCGAGCGCGCGATGACGAAGTCCTTGATCGAGTCATTGGGAAAGCGCACCTCGCCGCGGACGACGTCGGCGACCACCGTCTCGCCCGCCGGGACGCGCAGGCGCACGGCGCCCTCGTCCTCGTAGGCGTGCCCCTCGGCGAGCAGGCGGTCGATCTGCTCGCGGTGCCGCGTTGCGCGCTCGGCCTGGGAGATCGGCCCCTCATCCCACTCGAGCCCGAGCCAGCGCAGCGCGTCGAGGATCTGGTCGAGGTTCTCGGGCGTCGAGCGCTCGCGGTCGGTGTCCTCGATGCGCAGCACGAGCGTCCCGCCGTGCCTGCGCGCCAGGAGCCAGTTGTAGAGTGCCGCGCGCGCGCCGCCGATGTGCAGCGCCCCGGTGGGGGACGGCGCGAAGCGGACTCGCACGGTGTCGTCCTGGATTTGAGACGTGATCTCGAAATTCCTTCTCAGAACGCGAGGCAGGATGCCTCGCGCAGGTGATCCCTCCCGATGCTAATCGGCGCCCACGTCTCGACGGCCGGCGGGCTCGTCAAAGCCCATGGCCGCGGCCTCGAGATCGGCGCCGAGGCGATCCAGGTCTTCAACCAGTCGCCGCGGATGTGGAAGCCCACGCGCTGGAAGCAGGACGACGTGGCCGAGTTCCTCTCGCTGATGGAGGACGGCCCGATCCGCTCGATCGTGATCCACGCGGTCTACCTGATCAACGCGGCGTCCAAGGACCCGGCGATCCGCGAGAAGTCGCGCGCATCGCTGGTCCACTCGCTGCGGATGGGCGACGAGATCGGCGCCGACGGCGTCGTCCTGCATCCGGGCTCGACGGTCGGCGAGCCCCACGAGGAGGCGCTGGAGCGGGTCGGCGAGACGCTGCGTTTCGCCCTCGACGAGTCCGAGCGCTGCCCGCTGCTGCTCGAGGACACCGCGGGCGCGGGCAACACGCTCGGGCGCAGCTTCGAGGAGCTCGCGCGGCTGGTCGAGCTGGCGGGCGGCGGCGACGGCGGCGCTTCGGGCGCGCGGCTGGGGATCTGCCTCGACTCCTGCCACCTGCTCGCCAGCGGCTACGACGTGCGCAGCGCCGACGGCGTCAGTGCGGTGATGGACCAGTGCGAGGCCGCGCTGGAAAAGCGCCGGCTGCGCTGCCTGCACGTCAACGACTCGCAGACCCCGTTGGGCTCCAACCGCGACCGCCACGCGCCGCTCGGCGAGGGCGAGCTCGGCGCGCGGGGGTGCGGCGCGTTCCTGTCGGAGCCGCGCTTCGAGGGCTTGCCGGGGCGGTTCGAGGGTCCGGGGGTCGAGGGGAAGGCGCCGGGGGTCGCGGACATGGAGCGGGCGCGGGAGCTGCGGCGGAATGGGTTGCGGGCGCGGAGGCGGCGCGGCGGGTGAGCGTGGCCAGCCCCGCGGAGCGGGTCCGGAACCGCTCCCGCGGCCCCGAGAGCGACCGATCAGAACGGGAGATCCTGGTCGCCCCGAAGTGGCGCGCGGTCCTCGTCCTCATCCACCAGCAGGCGGAGGGTAGAGATGATGAGGAGCGTCGCGTTGGCGGCGATCCCGGCATCGACGCGCGTTGCCAAGTGTCGGTGTTTCGCCGCGTTGGCTTGGCCGTACGCGCCGTTGACGATCTTTCGGATGTTCTCGTCGCGGTTGCCTGAAGCGACGCGTCGCAGGAAGTAGGCAGTCCGTTGCTTAGCGTCGTCTCGCCCCGGCTCCTCCTCACCGGGTCGCAAGTCGCGAGTGGGATCGAAAATCACGTGGCCCGCGGTCGTCAGTACCTTCATCGACTGAAGCCCCACCGCGTTGTAGGCGTCGGCGTCATCGGCCTCGCGCCACAGCCGACGTAGACGGGCCGACTGCTGGTCGATGGCCGGCCAGCCGGTCGCCCCCTCGGCAACACCCTCCGCAAGTTCGTGCGCACTGTCTACCTGCGCCGTGAGCGTCTTTCGAACTGGCGAAAAGAGCTCGGAGATGAACACGCGGCGGTTGCGGTACTGCGGCATGCTCCCGTCGCTCCAACGGCCGTACCAGCGCCAGAGGTCGTCAAAGCCGTTCGGATACTCAATATCGAGCCGCCGGAGGACGGCGCTGAGCGCTCGATGCTCTCGCTTGTAGCCGGCGTCCACCGTCTTGATCTGCGGGCCACCCGTCGCCACACTCACCATCAAGCCCGCAACGCTGTCGACCAACATCTCGGCCGCTTCCACGTCCGAGATCGAGGAGTCGCCGCGGCGGATCGCCTCGACCTCGCGGTCCGAGAGGACTGCGTCCTCATCGTCGTCGCGCAGGAGGTCGAACGCCATGTGACGAGAGTAAGCGCAGGTGAGGATGTTCAAAGGCGAGTGACAGCACCTGTCCTTCCGAACCAAGCGCTGACCGAAGTGGCTTCCGCCCAGGGACCACGCGTCAGCGGGACCTGTACTCCGAGTCGACGAGTTCGCGCTGTGCGGTGTCGACGCCATAGAGGTCGTACACAAACTCGTCCGCGGTCCGCTCGTCGCGGGCGAGATCGGCCCGTAGTGGCATAAGGCGGTCAAGGCTCTCGCCGTGCTCGCGCTCCAGCTCCTCGCGGAAGGCGCGCGACCCCGTCGGACTCGTTTGCGAGGTGTTGCGCTGGAGGACGGCGAGAAGCTCGGCGACCGTATGGTCATCGTAGGCACGCAGGACGGTGGATCCGCTGAGGCCGTCGAGCCTCGCCCCGACCGACCCCCCCCAGCCAGTCGAGGAATCCGTGCCGCTCGGCCGCAATGCCCGCGGCACGGTCGTGCAGGCGCTCGCCGAGCCGATCCAGCTCGGACGGGTCGTCGGGTAGCCGAATCGGCAGTGGGGCGATGAACTGCTTGTTGGCGGCGAAGTGCGCGTTCTGATGCTCCGCGGCCCCCCGTCTGAAGACGAAATCGAGCAGGCGCGAGTTGAGTAACGCGAGCAGCGTCCAGATGGATGGACCGCCCTCAGTGAGCAGAATGCCGTTCACACGGACGTTGTGGAAGTACACCGCGCCATCCGGATCCGCCGCGATCTCCAGCCGCTTGACCGTGGCGGCTACGCCGAGCTTGGGTCGATTATGCGCCCCGAGGCTCTGCGTTCGGCCGAAGGCGTACCAGCCGTCATGGTCCATTGCTCCCCGCTCACGCCCTCGCAAAGCCTGCTCGTTCTCGCGAAGGTAAGCCGATGTCAGCGGCAGCTCGCCAAGCTCGGCCTCCGTCGTCAGCCGCATCGCGCCATCCTCGCTGCGCCGATATGGGAAGAGGAGCAGGTCGCTCAGCGGCAGGAACGCGTGGCGGTCGACGTCGCCGCCGCTCGCGAGCGGGTGCAGCAGGTCGCGCTCAAGCTCGATCTCGGCATCAGACGCGCGCGAGTACACGACCTGTCGTCCGCCCCGCCGCCCACGGCCTTCCACGATGTAGATCTCGTCGGCGCTGGTCTGAAGACCCGTGAAGATGCCGTCGGTCACCTTGTCCAACCGTGCCGCCCCCTCCGCTGCCGTGCGCAGCAGCCGCGCCTCCTCGCCCGCCGCAAGCACCCACGGCTCCGCGCCGAGGCCGGTTACGGCGAATCGCTCAGCCTCGACCGCCGGCACGTTCACGAGTGCGTCGCGCACGTCTGCCGCATCGCCCCGCACGCGTCGGTAGGTGAACTGCTCCCGCCCGCCGGTGTCGAGCACGAGGATGCACGTGTAGTTGGTCGCGCCCGCGAACACCTGCGCGTCGCCGAAGTCGATCAGCTCCTCGACGAGTCGGTCATCGGCGAATCGCTCCCGCAGCCGTTTCCCATAGTCGAGCTTGAGCAGCTTGTTCGGCACGATGAAGCCGAGCCGCCCACCGGGCCCCAGCAGTTCGAGGCTGCGCTCGATGAATGGCACGTAGACGTCGAAGCTCCCCGAGGCCGTCACGTAGTGCGCCCGGCACCAGTCGGCCAGCCCTCGGCCGAGCGCCTGGATGCGCACGTAGGGCGGGTTGCCGATCACGGCATCGAAGCCGCCGTCCGCCTGTGGCCGACCGTCGGCGCCCAGGAACACCTCGGGAAACTCGAGCTCCCAGTGGAACGCCCGGACGTCGCCGCCGAAGGTCGCCACGACCCGCTCCTGCGCGAAGGACTCCAGCGGCTCTCTGAGCCGCTCGGCCACCGCCGCCAGCTCCTCCTTGGCATGGACGTCCTCCCCGGTCCGGCTCGGCAGCGACTCGATCTGGCCGATGTTGGCGAGGATCGCCGCCGAGTCGCGCGCCAGGTGCTCCGCGAACAGCGTGCCCTCGCCGGCGAGCAGCTCGGTCACGTCGGCCCCGACAAGCGAGTTCCCACAGCGCAGGTTGGTCAGGAACGTCAATGGCTCGTCGCGGCTGACGGTCGTGAGCCAGAGCGCGAGCTGTGCCAGCTCCACGGCCATCGGGTTCACGTCGACCCCGTAGATGCAGCGCTCGGCGACGAGTCGCTGGATCTCCGTCAGCGAGAGCTCGCCGTCGTAGGACGGGTCGGTCGCGACGTACTGGGCGATGTACCCGGCCGCTGCCACCAGGAAGTGGGCGCTGCCCATCGCCGGGTCGCAGACGCGCAGCTCGAGGAACGCGTCCAGACAGCCCTCAGCGCGAAGGCCCGCGTCCGCGATCTCCCGAGACCGGCGCTCGAGCACCGGGTCGAGCGTGCGCTCGACGATCGCGTCGACCACATGGCTCGGTGTGAAGTAGGACCCCGTCTCGCGCCGGCCCGTCGCGGGCGTCAGCACCAGCCCGGTGCCGGTGCCTTGGAGGCGGTAGTCGAGCAGGCGCTCGTAGATCGTGCCGAGGTGGCGCACGGAGAGGTCGCGGTAGTCGACCAGCTCGCCGCCGACGCGGTAGACGCGGTCGAGGGCGGACGCCAGCAGGCCGTCGGGCACGAACCGTCCCGCGAAGTACGGATTTCGGCGGGCCGAGAAAAGGCCCCCGTTGTACTCGGGCACGCCGGTCGCGGGGTCCCCGCCGTCGACCATCCGGAACAGGCCCCGGAGGTCGTTGTAGAGGTCATCGGACTGCGTGCTGAAGCGCCGCCCGGCGTCGATGTCCTCGGCGAGCTCGGCACGCTGCCGCTGCAGGCTGTACTCGCGGTAGTGCGGGTTGTCGACCGGAAGCAGCTCTCGCGCCTCGGCGTACAGGCAGAAGAGCAGGCGGTAGAGGAAGACGAGCGAGCCCTCGAACGCTTCCGACAGCGCCTCGTCGGTTCGCTCGTCGTCGCCGAGCAGGCCCTCGGCGACCTGTGGGACGGCGGCGAAGACCTGGCGCTCGAGCGCGTCACCCACCTGGACCGCGCTCGCCGTGCTCTCGTCGAGCAGCCGCGCAGCCAGTGAGCGCCCGTCCGGGCCCGGTCGCAGGGCGGCCGCGGAGAAGAAGGCCGCGAACCAGCGCAGAGCATCGGGTCGATCCGCTTCGAGCAGCGCCGCGAGGTCGACCTCGTAGCACGCGCCGTCGATCAGCCCGCGCTTCGAGGCGTACAGGCGCCACCAGCGGCCGTCGGTGAGGATGCCCCACGGACGGCGCGTGATCGACACGTAGTTGATGATCTGGGCCGCGGGGTCCTCACGATCGGCGCCGCTCGATGGCCGGCCCTGGAGTGGGCGTCCGAAGCGCTTGGCGTCCGCGACGGCCACGGCGTACTCGTATCGAGCAGAAGCGGGGCCGTCGTCGGCTGCTTCGCGTTCGGCCGGGCTGAGGTAGAGCGCGTAGTCGGGCTGGCGCCGGCCGGAGGCGAACGACAGACCCACCTGGACGGTGTACTCGAACCCCAACGCCGCCAGGACCGGCTGGATGAAGCGCTCCTCGGTCTGGGCTTCGTTGCTCTGCCCCAGTGCGTCGCGCTCGCGAAGCCACAGCTCGCGGAGCTGGGTGCGGAGCGGCTCGACCTCGACGTCCTGGAAGTCGCGGCGCTCGGGCAGCCGCTCGGCCAGGAAGTGCTCCGAGAGCAGCCCACCGCCGGAGACGGCCGCTTCGAGGAACGCGAGCTGGTCGTTGGAGTCAGTCACCGAGCGCGGACCGGACGGCGGTCAAGCGGCGAACAGCGACTCCTGCGGTGGCGCTTGCTCGGCTTCCTCGGTACGGCGCCCGCGCGGGAGCCGCTCGTACCAGGCGACGACCAGGTGCTGGCGGTCGAGGAAGGTCGCGACGCCACTCGCGAAGGACCGTATCCGCGCGGTCGGGTGCAGTCGGGTCACCTCCGCGATCAGCTCGGCCCGCTGCTGGGCGGGCGCGCGCGGCGCGGCGCCCTCGAGCACGGTCCGCGATCGCTCGTCGGTGTCGAGGTCGCGGGCCTCGACGGTGATCGTGGTGGTCTTCTGGACGGTATGAGGATCGTTCACGGCGGCCTCGCTCATTCGAATCGGGAGTCTAGGTTCGCTCGGGGACGGAGCGACCGCGCGACCCCGCAGCTTGCGGGCGGTTCCGCGGAGCCACTCGCCAACAACGTGCCATCAGCATCGAGACGGGACAACGCCCGCCCATGACAAGTCCCGCACGGCCGGGTTACGATCGGCTGTTTCGCGGTCGCGAGCACGGAGTGCTTCTACTCGGTCGAGCCCCTGCGCAGCGGCGGCGCCCGGTTCAGACATGTCGGCGGGCAGGCGATCCCCGCGGTTCGTTTGTGGGCCCGCGTGCGCGGGTAGCGGTTTGCGCATGCAGATCGAAGGCAGCACAGCACTGGTCACCGGAGCCAACCGCGGCATCGGCCGCGCGATCGCGGAGGCGCTCGCGGCCGAGGGCGCCGACGTGCTCGCCGGCGTGCGCGTGCTCGATGCCGAGCACGAGGTCACCGGCGCGCCGAACCTGCGCGCGGTACGCATCGACCTCTCCACCTCCGACTCGATCGAGTCGAGCATGCGCGAGCTCGGCGACGCCGCCGCGGGCGTCGACATCCTCGTGAACAACGCGGGCGTGTTCACCGGCGGCCTGTTCGACCGCGCGGATCAGGCCAAGCTTCACGAGCGCTGCAGGTGAACCTCGCCGCGCCGATCCACCTCGTTCGCCTACTGCTTCCCGGGATGCTCGAGCGGGGCGCCGGCAAGATCGTGAACAACGCATCGATCATCGGCCACGCGCCCTTCCCGGGAGCCAGCGTGTACGCGGCATCCAAGACCGGCCTGCACGGCTTCAGCGAGTCACTGCGGCGCGAGCTGGAAGCGACCGACGTGACGCTCCTCGAGCTGGTCACGCCAGGGGTCGACACGGACATGATGGCTCAGGTGCAGCGCGAGCTGGACGAGCACGCCGACACCGACGGCTGGGACCACGTCGACCCGGAGGACTGGGCCAAGAAGGTGGTGGCTGCCATCGAGAGCGATGAGGACGAGCTCAACCCCGGCGGGGCCGAGGCCCTGGCGAAGCTGCTGCCCAAGGCACTGATCGACCTGGGAGCGAAACGGGCCTTCAAACGGTGACGCTGGCCGCAGCGCGCCCGCAGCGGCGCGAGAGCGCGCTCGCTACAAGCGCCCGCTACAAGCGATCGCGCAGATCGAACTCGCTCTCGTCCACCGGCGCCGGCTGCTCGAAGAATCCTGGGTTGACGCAGTCGAAGGGCTCGCCGTCGCCGTGGTAGGCACGCTCGACGGTGCTGCGGCACTGCGGCAGCGGCATCGCGGTCATCCTGACCCCGCCGTAGCCGTGGCGGGTGCGCTGGGCCGCCTCGAAGGCCTCGACCTCGATCTCCGCGCGGAAGACCTTGTTCATGCAGCCCATGTAGCGCCGCCCGGCCTCCTCGTCGTCGTAGAGGTATAGGTAGGCGCAGCCGGCCTCGATGCATCCGGCGGGATGGACCACACGGTCACAGAAGGCACAGCACTGCCGGCATTCGTGCAGCTCGCGCGGTTGGGCGACGGGCGCTCTCTCCACGCCGGGGAGTGTAGCCGTGTGCGCCCGCCCACCGGCGCGCCGCGAGCCCGTTTTAGGAGGCGCTCGCCAGCAGCTGCGACTGCTCGTCGGGACCGTCACCGTTGGCACTCGTCGCGTGCTCGCCGCGGTAGGGGCCGGGCTTGGGGCGGACCTTGCCGCCGGGCAGCGCCAGCCGCAGGATCGTGCGGTTGACCATCGCCCACTGCTTGAAGAACGGCCCCGTGTTGTAGGGGAGCCCGTAGCGCTCGCAGACGTCGCGCACGCGCGGGGCGATCTCGCCGTAGCGGGTGCTCGGCATGTCGGGGAACAGGTGGTGCTCGACCTGGTAGCCGAGGTTGCCGCTCATCACGTGGAACAGCGGCCCGCCCTCGATGTTGGCGGCGCCGATCAGCTGGCGCACGTAGCGCTCGCCGCGCGTCTCTTCGTCGGTCTCCTGCTGGCTGAAGGTGTACGTCTGGTCGGGGAAGTGACCGCAGAAGATGATCGCGTGCGCCCACATGTTACGGAGGACGTTCGCGGTCACGTCAGCGGTCACCGTGGCCTTGAACGTCGGGCCGGTCACCAGCGGCAGACCGACTCGGTCGCGCAGGTCGCGCGCCTTGGCGACACGGCTGCCGGTCACACGCCGACGGCCCTTGCGCAGGCGCCCGAGCAGCTCGAGCTGAACGCCCTTGCGCAGCGATCCGTGGGACCGCACGCGCCGGCGCATGCTCTCGGGCTCGCCGAGACGGCTGTCGGGCACGGCCATCAGCAGCGCGCTCAGCAGCGGGAATGCCACGTAGTCCTTGACGATCTGGTCCTTGGCCTTGCCCACCATGCCCTTGAGCTCGCGGCGGATCTTGGCCATCGACTTCTCTCCCCTGCGGATCGCGTCTTTATCGAGGTCGTGGAAGGCCACCGCCCACTCGAACAGCCCCATCAACACGAGGTTGTAAAACGGCTGGGCGAGGTAGACCGGGTTCCACTTCTGGTGCGGGTCGATCCGCATGATCTCGTAGCCGAGGTCATTGTCCTTGCCGCGGATGTTCGCGAAGGTGTGATGGACGTAGTTGTGGGAGTGCTTCCACGCCTCGGCGGTCGAGGCGGAGTCCCAGTCCCAGGCCGTGGAGTTGATGACCGGGTCGTTCATCCAGTCCCACTGGCCGTGCATCACGTTGTGGCCGATCTCCATGTTCTCGAGGATCTTGGCCACCGACAGGGTCGCAGTCCCCGCGAGCCACAGCGGGCGGTGGCGCGAGCCGACCAGCAGCACGCGCCCGATCAGCGCGAGCCTGCGGTGGAGGTCGATCATGGTGCGGATGTAGGCCGCGTCGCGCTCGCCGAGGTCGTTGAAGACGTCGTCGTGGATGGCGTCGAACTCGCGGGCGACGGCCTCGAGCTGCTCGGCGGTGAGATTGTTGATCGGGTTCTCGACCTCGGTTGGCATGCGCCGCTCCTTCGTTCGTCAGAGTTCTATCTCGACCGGACCCTCGGGCGCGTTGACGCACGTGCGCACCACCTCACCCGCCTGGCCGAAGATCCTTCCGGTGCGCAGGTCTCGAACCTCGCCCGAGCACAGCTTGCCGACGCAGGTGTGGCAGATGCCCTCGCGGCAACCGTAGGGCAGAATCGCGCCCGCGTTCTCGCCCGCCACGAGAATCGGCGTCGCGCCGTCGGACTCCGCCTCCATGTCACTCTTGAGCAGGCGGACCGGCCCGCCCTGGCCGGTCTCGACATCCTTGCCGATCACCGGCTGGAAGCGCTCGAGGTGGAAGCGCTCGAGGTCGCCCTCCTGCTTCCAGTGGTCGTGCATCGCGTCGAGCAGGTCGGCCGGCCCGGACAACAACGCCTCGCGCTCGCGCCAGTCCGGGCACAGCTCGTCGAGGTCGCCGGGGCCCATGCGTCCCTGCTCGGAGGTGTGCTGCTCGTGCAGGCGAAAACCGGCGTGGCGCGAGTCCAGCCTGCGCAGCTGGAGCCCGAAGATCACGTCCTCCGCGCTGGGCGCGGAGTGCAGCAGCACCGTGTCACCGAGCTCATCCTGGCGGGCGAGGTTGCGCAGCATGCTCATGATCGGCGTGATCCCGCTGCCCGCGCTGATGAAGAGCAGCTTCTCGGGGATCGGATCGGGGATCACGAACTCCCCCTCGACGCCACCCAGCGAGACGAGGCTCCCGGGATGGCAGCGGCGCACGAGATGGGGCGAGACCACGCCCTCGTCGACGTTCTTGACCGTCACGCTGATGAAGCCATCCGGACGGCCCGGGTCGGACGTCAGCGAGTAGGCGCGCCAGTGGCGGCGGCCGTCGATGTCGAGGCCGATGCGCAGGTACTGGCCGGGCTGGTGGCCCATCCACTCGTGGCCGGGCCTGATGACGACCGTCGCCGC
>JBPCPD010000013.1:0-13604 GCA_050999535.1 Thermoleophilaceae bacterium | reverse complement strand
TCGCCTGTGGGGGGGTTGGGTTTGTCGCGTGGAACTGCACTGCCGCTCGCGCCGGGCGGCTCGTCGGCGAGCACGACAACGTCACCGTCGCCGCGACCCCGGCGCAGGCCGCCGCCGCGACCGGCGTGGCAATCTCGATGGTCCCCGACGTACCCGAGGTCGAGCAGGTGCTGCTCGGCCGCGACGGTGCCGGCGAGGGCCTCGGCGATGGTGACCTCGCGATCGACATGTCGACGATCGCACCGAGCGCGAGCCGGTCGATCGCCAAGCGGCTCGGCGAGCGGGGGATCGCATTGCTCGACGCGCCGGTGACCGGCTCGCGGCCCAAGGCGCAGGACGGCACGCTGACGATCATGGCTGGCGGCTCCGACGAGGCATTCGAGCGCGCGCGGCCGCTGTTCGAGGCGATCGGCGAGCTCGTCCTGCACGTCGGCCCCCAGGGCCACGGCTCGATGGTCAAGCTGATCAACAACACGCTTGCCGCGGTCAACGCCGCCGCGCTCGCCGAGGGGCTGGTGCTCGCCCAGGCTGCCGGCGTCGACGCCGGCAAGGCGCTCGAGGTGATCGCCGCCGGCTCCGGCGAGTCGGCGATGCGCCGACTGAAGGCCGAGCCGATGGTCAGCGGCGACTACGAGCCGCTGTTCAAGCTCGCGCACATGCTCAAGGACGTCCGCCACTGCCTCGCCGAGGCACGTGCGCTGGGCGTCGAGCTGCCGCTGGCCGAGACCGCCGAGCCGCTCTACGCCGCCGCGCAGGAGCAGGGCCTCGGCGGGCAGGACTTCGCCGCCGTGATCGAGGCGCTGCGCCCGTGAGCACGGACATGGACGGGGCGCTCGATTCTTAGGCCCCCGCGACCGATCGAGGCCGTCGCGGCCCGAGCCGTCGCACGCTGGGAGCAGGTCCGAATCCCGCCTTGAAATACGGCAACGAGTTCGTAACAATGAGCGGCCCGTGCAGCCCCAGCAGTAACGAGTCAGCGTCCGCGCACGGACGGAGGTTTCTCTTTCAATGCCAGTCGCTTTCAAGGAATGGGCCGTAACCGTGCGCGCCCTCGCGGAGGGTGAGCAGCTGCTGACCCTGCGCAAGGGCGGGATCCGTGAGGAGAGCAAGCACTTCGAGATCGAGCACGACCGCTTCTTCCTGTACCCCACGTTCGATCACCAGCGCAACGATCTCGTGCGCGACTCGCACCTGCCCGAGCTCGGCCGTGCGCTCGAGGAGGGCGTCTGGCCCGACGTCGAGCCCCCGGCACGGGCGCTGCTCCAGGACGGCGGCATCCCCCAGCCCGACCGGGTTCGGATCCGCGCTTGGGCCGAGGTCGCGGCGAGCTATCTGATCAGCGATCCGCGCTGCGTCGACGCGCTCTCGCCGTACTACATCTGGACCAGCGACTATGCGGAGAAGCGCCTGCAGTGGAAGCGCCGCCACCCGATGCACGTGATCGTGCTGCGCACCTACCGCATCCCACGGCCGGTGACCGTCAAGGTCCGGCCCGAGTACCAGGGCTGCCGCTCGTGGATCGATCTGCACCGCGACCTGCCCTTCGAAGGCACCCCGGTGCTCTCCGACGAGGAGTTCGACCGCGCCGCCGCGCAGATCGAGGCGATCGCCTCCGACGTCACCCCCGCGCTCGCCTGAGCGCCGTATACCGTCGCACCGCGGCGTCCTCGGTTGCTCGCGTGCAGAGCACGCGTCGCTCCCTGCGTCCTTGCATTGCTCGGTCTACGACACTCAAGCTTCGCGCGGGAGCGGGGGCGAGGGCTCGGAAGAGGCCACGAAGCCCCGGCAATAAGTGCCCTGGGTCGAGACCGCCTCGCTGTCCTTTGTCGCGCGCCATGAGTCCGGCGACGCGGACGCGGCGGCAGCGGTGCTCGAGGACCTCGAGCGGTTCCGGTCGCGGTTGGAGGGAACCTTCGAGCGGGTGCCCGGCGAGGTCGCCGTGGTCATCCACCCGCGCGCGGCGATGCTCGCGCTCGCGGCGCCGTGGCTGCCGCTCGCCCGCGCGGTCTCAGCGCCCGCCGGACGGCGCTACTTCGCCGGCTGGTTCGGCGAGCAGGAGATCCATGTGCTCTCCCCCGCGGCGCTCGAGCAGCGGGCGTCGGGCTCGCCCGGCTCGCGTTCCGCGCTGCTGCGCTCGCCGCGCCACGAGTACGCCCATCTGGTGATCGGCGCCAACGACCCTCGGCTGCCCCCGCCCTTCTCGCCACGGACCTTCCGCCGCTACGTCCGCGCCGCCTGGCTGTGCGAGGGCGCCGCGACCTATCTGGCCGGCCAGGTCCCGCACCTCGGCCCGGCGGTGGCCCGCCGCCTGCGCGAGGGCGCCGCACCCGGCTTTCCGCCGGCACCGAAGGATGCGCTCGTCCTCGGCGGGACCGTGTTCGCCCTGCTCGAACGCGAGCGCGGGGTCCGGGCCTGCATCGATCTCATCTCGGCCGGCGCCGCGGCGGAGCCCGCGGCAGCGATCGAGCAGGCCTTCGGCCGTCCACTGGCGAGTGTGCAGCGCAGTTGGCTTGACGAGCTCGAGTCGCTCAGCGCGGATCTGGGATGCTGGGGCTGGCCCGTGGCGCGCTCGCGCAGCCCCACCAGGACCCCGACGATGCGCTCGTCGAACTGCGTGCCCGCGCCGCGGACGAGCTGCTCGCGCGCTTGCGCGGATGAGAGCGCCGCCCGGTAGGGCCGATCGCTGAGCATCGCGTCATAGGCGTCGCAGACGAGGATGATGCGCGAGCCCAGCGGGATCGCCTCGCCGAAGAGGCCATCCGGGTAGCCGCGCCCATCCCACCGCTCGTGCTCGTGGCGCACCAGCGGCAGCACGCCGGCGAGGAAGTCGACGGGCGCCAGGATGCGCTCGCCCGACGACCGTGTGGCGCTCGATCTCGACCCGCTCCGCGTCGGTCAGCGGCTCGCGCTTGTTGAGGATCGCCTCGGGCACGGCGAGCTTGCCGACGTCGTGGAGGATCGCCACCAGGCGCAGCGTCTGCAGCTCCACCTCCGAGAGCTCGAGCTCGGCGCCGACGCGGCAGGCCTGCTCGACGACCGCGCGCGGGTGCTCGGCGGTGTAGGAGTCCTTGGCCTCGAGCGCGGCGGCGAGCGCCTCGGCCGTCCCGAGGTAGCCGCTCTCGAGACGCTCGAACAGCGTCGCCGACCGCAGCGCGGAGCCGATCTGATCGGCGATCGTCCGTACCAGCCGTGCGTCGTCCTCGTCGAAAGCGCCGTGGCGGACCTCCTCGAGATTGAGCGCGCCGATCAGCTCGTCACCCATCCAAAGGGGCACGACCAGCTCCGAGGGCACGTCGGCGGTCTCGGCGGTGATGCGCCCGTGCCTCGCTCACGAGTCGGGCGCGCAGCGGCTCGGGGCCCGAGTGCTCGGTGGCCGCAGTCAACAGCCGCTCGACCGCGTGAACCGCGTCGAAGGCGATCCCGGGCAGGGGCCCTCCGCCGCCCGAAGGACCGGCCGCGCCCGCGGATGCCGGGCCCGGGAAGCCCACACCCGAGACATCGGCGGCGGACATGCAGGGCTTGAGCACTGAGCGCATGCCCGCGACAGCCTTGTCACCCGTCACAGGGTCCGGAGGCTAGAGCCCGAGGGTCTTGGCGATGATGTTCTTCTGGATCTCCGACGTGCCGCCGTAGATCGTCGTGACGACCGCGGTGCGCAGGTGGCGCTCCATCGGGTACTCCGTCGCGTAGCCGTATCCGCCGGCCATCTGCACCGCCTCCAGCGCGCATCGCTTGGCGAGCTCGGTCGAGGCGAGCTTGGCCATCGAGGCCTCGGCGGGAAGCATCCTCGTGGGGTCCTCGTCCGTCAACCGCGCGACCCAGCGCACGAGCAGGCGGACCTGCGCGAGCTCGGTGGCGAGCTCTGCGAGCCGGTGCGAGAGCGCTTGGAAGGTCCCGACGGGGCGACCGAACTGGCGCCGCTGCTTGACGTAGGCGAGCGTGTCGTCGAAGGCACGCTGAGCGAGCCCGAGCGAGGTCGCGGCGAGAATCGTGCGCTCGAAGTTGAGCCCCGCCATCAGCTGAACCCACCCGTTGCCCTCAACGCCCAGCAGCGCGTCCTCGGGCACGCGCACCCCATCGAGGTGCAGCTCGTTGGTCTCGCGGCCGCCCATCGTGTCGATCGGCGTGATCGTGAAACCCTCCGCATCGTGGGGCACGAACACCATCGACAGCCCCTCGTGGCGCTCCGATCCCTCCCCGCTGCGGCAGACGACCAGGGTGTGGCTGGCCTTGTGCGCGTAGGAGCACCACATCTTGGCCCCCGACAGGACCCACTCGCCGTCGTGCAGGCTCGCCCTGCACTTCAGCGACGCGACGTCGGAGCCCGAGTCCGGCTCCGACATCGCGATCGCAAGCGCGCCGCCCCTGCTCACCCGGCCGAGCAGGTCGCGCTTCTGCTCGCCGGTTCCGAAGCGGTTGAGCGCGCCGACGCAGATCAGCGTGACGCCGTAGGCGCCGATCGGAAGCTCGCCGCGCGCGGTCTCCTCGAGGAACAGGCACGCGTCGAGGAAGCTGCCGCCCGAGCCGCCGTGCTCCTCAGGGATTTGCAGGCCGTACCAGCCGAGCTCGGCCATCCTGGCCGCCATGGCCTCTGAGTGGTGGTCGCCCTCGGGCACCTCCCAGCTCTCGCGCTCGCAGAAGTCGCGGATCGCAGCGACGAAGTCGGTCTGCTCGTCGGTCAGCCCGGAGGCCGACGGGGCGGTGCTCGGCTCCATCTCAGACCCCGACCGAAGCTGTCGCTGCGCGCCCGGCCGAGCCGGGCGCTTGCGAAGCTGTCGCTGCGCGCCCGGCCGAGCCGGGCGCTTGCGCATTACGCGGCTTGAAGCGGTTGAGCTCGCGCTTGGCGATCGCCATCTTGTGGGTTTCGTCGGGCCCATCGGCGATCCTCAGCCAACGACCCTGGCGCCACATCATAGCCAGCGGGACGTCGTCGGACATGCCGAGCGCCCCGTGGACCTGCATCGCACGGTCGAGCACGTCCTGATGCATCTGCGCCGCGATGACCTTGATCATCGAGATGTCCTGCCGCGCGGCATTCTTGCCCTCGGTGGGGTAGGCGACGCCCCGAGCAACCTCCCCGTCGAGCGCGCGGACGGCCTCGGCCTCGACCGGCAGCACGTGCTCCTCGGTGAAGGACCGGATGCGATTACGCAGCTCGGCGACCCGGTCGGAAGGGGCAAAATCCATCTCTGCGCAGCCTACCCGCCCGGGGGTCGGCGTAATCCCGTGGCGGCGCCGAGGTCGCCGGCTCAGCTGGGCAGGTGCACGAGCGCCCACGCGACCAGCGCGGCCAGCGCGCCGCCGCCGAGGATCAGGGCGAGCAGTCGAGCTGCATGGCCGGCCTCGCTTCCCGAGCCGGTGCCTTGCGGGCGCTCCTGCGGAGCCATGTCGGTCGCGAGCAGCAGGTCGCGGGCGGCCTCGACGCCCGCCGCGGGCACGAGCACGTCGCGGGGTCCGGCCGCGAGAAAGTCGGGGACGTCGAAGCCCGGCGAGCGACTCAGCATGCTCGGCACGCCCTCCTCGAGCAGCATCCCCTGGATCATCTCGGCCTCGGCCTGGTGACGGCCGCCGGCGACGCGCACGAGCTCGCCCTGGGTGAAGCGCGGATCGATCTTGCGCGCGCGATCGGCCCGCTCCCCGCGCGACTCGAACGGGTCGGCACCGAAGTAGGTGAGCGGCATCCCGCACGCGCGGCAGAACCGCTCCTCGAGCGGGTGGGCCAGCGCGCACGACGGGCACAGCAACGGCTCTGCCTCGTGCGCGCGCTCGCTCACTCGACGACGATCGCTTCCTCGCTCACGCGCTTGTCGGCGATCCGCCAGGCCCGCACGTCAGGGGAGTCCGGGTCGGCCAGCGAGACGATCAGATAGACGTACTCCGGGTAGTCGGCCAGGTTGATGTCCGTCTGCGAGGGCTCGGCCGGGCTGCGGGGGTGCGAGTGGTAGATGCCGACCTCAAACCCCTCCTCGGCGGCGTTGAACGCCGAGAGCAGGCTTTTCGCGTCGAGCGAGTAGCCATAGGGCGAGGCGCGGTCGTTGACCGCCTGCACGATGTCGCGGACGACGCCGTCCCGCGCGCGTACGAAGCCGCAACATTCGTTCGGAGCCTCCTCACGCGCGTGGGCCACGAGGGCCTCGTGCTGGCTCGCCGTCATGCGCACCCTTACAGGGTACGCGAGCCCGGCGGTGATCCAGCGGGGCGCCGTGGCCCGCATTGGAGGACATGGCCCTTCGCACCGCCCCGCCCGCAACCCCGCCGGAGACGGTCAAGATCCAGCCCGGTGGCGCGATGCATCTATCACCGCTTCATGGAGGACACGGTGGAGGTCGTGCCCTCCGACCGCTAGCCTGATCGCGATGGGATTCGGACCCTCACCAATGGAATTGATGGTGATCGCCGTGATCGCCCTCATCGTCCTCGGGCCGAGCCGCCTCCCGGAGGCGGCACGGTCGCTGGGCAAGGGAATGCGTGAGATGCGCGACTCCTTCTCCGGCAAGGGCGACGACGACGTCGCCGGCCGTCTGAGCGCGAGGGACGACTACGAGGACGAGGATTACGACGAGGATGAGGATGAGGACAAGGACGATGTCGACGTGGCCGCCTCCAGCGGCGACGACGAGACCGTCGTGAAGGAGCGGGCCAAGGCGGAGAAGTCCTCGACGTCCGCCGGCAGCACCGCCTGAGCGCGGCCGCCGGCTACCAGAAGGAGGCGGTCTCGAGCGTGCCGTCGGCCTCGAGATCCTCGAGGCTGCGCGTGTAGACGCCCGAGCTGAGGTACTTCCAACCGTCGTCGCAGACGACGAAGACGACGTTGCCCTCTTCGAGCTCGTTCGCGACGCGCACCGCGATCGACGCGATCGCGCCGCTGGAGACGCCCGCGAACAGGCCCTCCTCGGCGAGCAGCTTCTTGGTCCACAGCACCGAGTCGCGGTTGGAGACGAAGATCTTGCGATCGAGCAGCGACAGGTCGATGATCGGCGGGATGAAGCCGTCGTCGAGCGAGCGCAGGCCCTGGACCAGCTCGCCCTGCAGCGGCTCGGCGGCAATGATCGTGGTGTCGGGATCGTGCTCCTTGAGGCGACGGGCGTTGCCCATCAGCGTCCCGCCCGTTCCGAGGCCCCCGACGAACGCCGTCACCTCGTCGAGCTCCTCGAGGATCTCTAGCGCCGTGCCGTTGTAGTGGGCGAGCGGGTTCGCCTCGTTGCCGTACTGGTAGGGCATGTAATAGGAGGCGTCGGCCTGTGCCATCTCCAGCGCCATCGCCACGGCGCCGTTGGACCCCTGCCCACCCGGTGAGTAGACGATCTGCGCGCCGTACATCGTCAGCAGCTGGGTGCGCTCCGCGGTGACGTTGTCGGGCATGACGACCTTGAGCGGGTAGCCCTTACGCCGGCAGATCATCGCCAGCGAGATCCCGGTGTTGCCGGAGGTCGGCTCGAGAATCGTCTGGCCGGGCGCGATCGCCCCGCGCTCCTCGGCGTCCTCGATCATCGAGCGCGCGACGCGGTCCTTGACCGAGCCGGTCGGGTTGTAGGACTCGAGCTTGGCGTAGATGCGCACGCCCGGCTTGGGCGAGAGGCGCCGCAGCTCGACGAGCGGCGTGTTGCCGATCGCCTGGACGATGTCGGCGTACTTCCCCCCACATGGCCGGTTCTCGAGACCAGGTCCGGGCATCACTTCAGAAAGTGTAGTACTTGGGCCTGCTGGGCCGGGCCTGGCGGATTCGTCCCTCTATGCGGGCCCGATCCGCCAGCCCACGCGGCGGCGGGGGCAAAGTCACCGTGGTTGACGCCTTGGTCCCAGTATGCGGGGCCAATCCGCCAACGATCGCGCCGAGCACCCCGACTGTGTGCTCGCCGAGCGGTTCCTCCGCTTGTGCGGGGGCCACGGGCTGCCCCGCCCGCTCGTCAATGTCGTGGTGGCCGGACTGGAGGTCGACTTCCTCTTCCCGGACGCTCGCCTGGTCGTCGAAACCGACGGCTACGCGGCACATGCACCCCGGAAATCGTTCGAGCGCGATCACTACCCCGACGCTCGCCTGCGGGGCGCAGATTACCGGGTGTCGCGATTCACGTACCGGCAGGTGACGGACCGGGGCGCCTGGGTTGCTCGGAGCGTGGCGGGAGATCTCGACCGACATGCAAACGGCAAGCCACCGAGTTGATGCAACACCGAGATCGGTGGATGCAGGCTGAGGCAACCCGGAAGCCAACGGGCGCACGTAGCGGACTCCGGCGCACCGAGCGAGGACCGCACTTGGGTCGCTCCGTCGCGCTCGAACCCGAGCCGCTCACCGCCCGCTCGCCGCTGTGCAGGCGTGGCGCCCAGCGCCTCAGCCGCCGGCCATCGCCGGCAGGATCACGAGCGTGTCGGTCTCCTTGACCGACGTGTCGAGTCCGCCGAGCACGCGCACGTCCTCGTCGTTGAGGTAGACGTTGACGTAGCGGTTGAGCGAGCCGTCATCGCCGAACAGCTGGCCCTGCGTCTCGGGGTACCGCGAGACGAGGGCGCGCAGCACCTCGCCGACGTCGGCCCCCTCGGCGCTCACCTCACGCTCGCCGCCCGTCGAGGGCCGCAGCACCGGTGGGATCTTGATCGTGCTCATGCGTCCCGGAGCCTATCGCGGCCGGTCAGCCGACATCCCGCCGCTGGGACGCGCGCTGAGGCGCCGAAAACCGAGCCTGGCAAGGAAGAAGTCGGCGACGTGTGCTCCGCACACGAGCCGGCCGATGACACCGCCAGGCGACGGTTTGCAGCCGCCTCAGCCCGCCGCCGCGCAGAACTGCTCGTAGTCCGGGAAGACGCCCATCTCGTCATCGGATATCTCGCTCGGATCCCGCGAGCAGATCGGGCAGTCGGGGTCGCGCCGCAGCTTCAGGTCGGTGAACGAAGTCGACAGTGCTTCGTAGAGCACGAGCCGCCCGATCAGCGGCTCGCCCGAGCCGGTGATGAGCTTGACTACCTCGATCGCCTGCAGCACGCCCATGATCCCGGGAAGCGCGCCGAGCACGCCGTTGGCACCGCACGAAGGTGCGAGCTCGGCGGGCGGCGGCGTCGGGTAGAGGCAGCGGTAGCAGGGCCCCTGGTAGGGCGCGAAGACCGAGATCTGGCCGTCGAAGCCCAGGATCGACGCGGAGACGACGGGGATCTTCAGGCGCACGCTGGCGTCGTTGAGCAGGTAGCGGGTGGGGAAGTTTTCTACGCCTTCGACGATCACATCGTACCCCTCGATGATCTCCATGATGTTGGAGGCGTCGAGGCGGGTCTGGTACTTGACGACCTCGACGTGGGGGTTGAGCTCGTTGATCGCCTGCGCGGCGGAGTCGACCTTCGGCTCGCCGATGCGGGCGTCGGAGTGGAGGATCTGGCGCTGGAGGTTGGAGAGGTCGACGACGTCATCGTCGACGATTCCGATCGTGCCCACACCCGCCGCGGCGAGGTAGAGCGCGGTCGGCGAGCCCAAGCCGCCGGCGCCGAGCAGCAGCACCTTCGCGTCGAGCATCTTCAGCTGGCCCTCGATGCCGATCTCGGGCACGAGCAGGTGGCGCGAGTAGCGTTCACGCTGTTCGTCGGTGAGCCGCCGCGGGACCTCGACGTCGTAGCCGCGGTCCTTCCACAGCGTGATCCCTCCGGTCATCGACTCGACGTTCTCGTAGCCGAGCTCGTCCTGAAGGGTCTTGGCGGCGAGCGCCGAGCGATTGCCCGAGGCGCAGTAGAGGACGACGCGGTCGGAGCGGTCGCCGGCCGCGCCCTCGATGCGGGACTCGAGGTGCCCGCGCGGGACGTGCTTGGCGCCGGGCAGGTGCGACTCCTCGAACTCCTGCTGCTCGCGGACGTCGATGACCACAGGGGCGGCCCCGTTGCCGTTCTGGACGAGATCGTGGACCTGCTTGGGGTCCACCTCCCGGATCTGCTCCTTGGCCTTGCGGATCAGCTCGGCTCCGGACGGCATGGTCTTGCCAGCGCTCCTTGTCGGTAGTTGGTCTCGCGTGGGCGCCGAGCGGCGGTCCACGGCGATACTTCAGAAAGAATAGCGCCCGTCTGCCGGGCACCCGGGAGAGGCTACAACGCGGACGGGGCGCCCAATTGGACGCCCCGTCACGCTGATCCCAGATCCATGTCACCGGAGGCTCCCGGACTCTCGGCGGGAGAAGCTCCTATAGGAAGATTGTCGGTCCTGGCCGTCGTTGCCGATATGGGGTGAGGACCCCATCTTCGCGGGCCCGCCCAGCGACGACTTCGATTGCGATCCACCACGGATGCGACAGCGCTACGACTCACTCATCGGACAGATCGTCGCGGCGAACGTCGTGCTGGTCGCGCTGACCGTCGTCGCGGCGGCACTCGTCGGAGGGCTCGACTCGGGCGAGAGGCAGGGTGGCCAGGTCCTGATCCTGGTGCTGGTGATCGTGCTGAGCTTCTGCGTGAACCTGTGGATGCTCCAGCGCCGCTTCCGCCCGCTGGAGGCTCTGATCGAACGGGTGGAGCGCATCGATCCGGCCGAGCCCGCCACGTTCGAGATCTACGCCCATCCCGTCGAGGAGATCGACCGGCTCGCGAAGTCCTTCCACCGCATGCTCGGGCGCGTCGACGAGGAGCGCCGCCGCTCGGGCAAGCTCGTCGTGCGCGCCCAGGAGGAGGAACGAGGGCGGGTCGCGCGCGACCTGCACGACGAGGTCAATCAGGCCCTGACGGCGATCCTTCTGCGCCTGGAGGCGCTCGCGCAGGACGTCCCGCGCGAGCGCGCCGCCGAGGTCGCCGAGATCAAGCGCCTGGCCAGCCAGGCGATGGACGAGCTGCTCGGGCTCGCGCGCCAGCTGCGGCCGACCGCGCTCGACGATCACGGCCTGATCGCCGCTATCGAAGTTCAGCTGAGCGGATTCCGCGAGCGGACCGGCGTCGACACGCGGCTGGAGGCCAGCGGCGAGCCCGGCACGCTCGACGAGGAGCACCAGACGGTGATCTACCGCGTCGCCCAGGAGGCCCTGACCAACGCGGGGCGCCACGCGCACGCCAGCCACGTCGACGTCGCGCTGGCCTTCGCCGGCGCGGGCGCCGAGCTCCACGTGAGCGACGACGGCGTCGGCTTCGATCCCGTCTCCGCGCGCAAGGGCGGGCTCGGCCTGGACGGCATGGCCGAGCGGGCGCGGATCGTCGGCGGCGAGCTCGACCTGCGCTCCTCGCCGGGATCGGGCACCGAGCTGACGTTGAGGGTGCCGTGATCGGGGTCCTGATCGCCGACGATCACGGGATCGTGCGCTCCGGCCTGCAGCTGCTGATCGACCGCCAGGCCGACATGCAGGTGCTCGCCGAGGCCCAGGACGGGGTCGAGGCGGTCGAGCGCGTGCTCGCCGAGAGGCCCGACGTCGCCGTCCTCGACGTTTCGATGCCGCGCCGGACCGGCCTCCAGGCGGCCCACGAGATCCGCGCGCATGCACCTTCCGTGCGGGTGCTGATGCTCTCGATGCACGAGGACGACGGCTACTTCTTCGAGGCGATGGGGGCCGGCGCCGCGGGCTACGTGTCCAAGCGCGGGGCCGACGGGGACCTCATCGACGCCATTCGCACCGTCGCCGGCGGCGAGACCTTCCTCAGCTCACGCACGCAACAGGCGTTGATGCGGCGCTGGCTCGACGACGGCGGCACCGCGCCCGCCGACCGCCTCACCCCGCGTGAGCTCCAGGTCGTGAAGCTGATCGCCGAGGCGAACACCAACCGGCAGATCGCCGAGGTGCTGACGGTCTCGGAGAAGACGGTCGAGTCCCATCGCGCCAACGTGCTCGCCAAGCTCGGCATGCGCGACCGCGTCGAGCTCGCGCGCTACGCGATCCGGCGCGGCCTCGTCGAGCCGTAGAGCGTCTCGCTGCGAGTGTCGGGCTATACTGGCAATACCGTGGCCAAGGTGATGGTGTCGATGCCGGACGAGCTGCTCGAGCAGGTCGACTCGGCGGCGGCCGAGCGCAGGACCACGCGCAGCGGCTTCCTCCAGGGCGCGGCCCGCGCTGCTCTCGGGGACCCCTCCGCAACGGAACGGCGCGAGCGGGTCGCAGGCGTCATCGGTGCTCTACACGCGCGACACTTGCGAGCGGACGCCCCCTCCGCGGAGCAGGCCGTACGGGCGCTGCGTGATCGTGACGACCCTCCTCGCTGACAGCCAGGTACTGCTCGCCGCGCTGCGGGCCGACGACGAGCCCGATCACGACGCGGCCGCCGCGCTGTTGCGCTCCGCTGCGGCGGAGCGCCTCAGGCTGCACGTCCTCACGCTGACCCCGATCGAGGTCTCGAGCGTGCTGATCCGTGCCTGGGGCATCGCACCCGCGCGCGCGATCGAACTGCTTGCGGGACTGCGCGCCGCCCACGGCGAGCCGCTGCGGATCGGCGCCGAGGACCTCGAAGCCGCGTGCCGCTTGGCCGGCGAGCACGGGATCACGACCTACGACGCGAGCTACGCGGCCGTCGCGGCCCGGCGCGGGATGCGGCTGGTCTCCGGCGACCGCCGTCACCTCGTCAGCCGCGAGCTCGCCGTCGATCCGCAGGCGGCCGCGGCGGGGCTCGGCTGACGGGCCGCGCGCCTTGGCCAAGAGCCCTTAAGCCCAACGCCTGCGCCCACGCAGGGCGTAGGTCGATGCGGCTCGGCCGCCCAGCCACCATCACCAGCTCGTCAGCTTCCAGATCTCCGGCAGGCGGGTGGCCTCGTCGCCCCCCACCTCGGAGAAGATGGCGACCGCGCGCTTGAGGTGGGTCATCGACGCCTCCGTGCGCCCGGCGGCGTGATGCAGGTCGGCGAGGTTGTTGTGCAGCGCGGCCTCCCGGTGGCGGTCGCCCGACAGCTCGCACAGCTCGAGCGCCCGACGGGTCAGGCTCAGCGCCGGATCGAGCTCGCCGGCGTCGCGACGCACCAGCGCGAGGTTGTTCAGGGCCGCGACGCGGGCCTGCGGATCGCCTAGCCGCTCCGACGACTCCAGGCTGCTCTCCAACTCGCGTGCGGCGGCCTCCAGGTCGCCCGCGGCGCGGTGGAGGACGCCGAGCGCGTTGTGGGCCTGCGCCCTCGCCCCCGCGTCTTGAGCCTCGTCGCCCAGGGAGCACGCCTCGCGGGCGAGCGCGGCCGCACGAGCGTGCTGCCCCGCCCGCAGCAGCGTCAGGCTCAGGTCGGCCGTGATCTGTGCGCGCAGGGCGCCGGCCTGGCCCTCGCAGGCCACGAGCGCGGCGGTGAAGCGGGCCTCCGCCCGGCCCCACTCGCCACGCCGCTCGTGCACCTCGCCGAGCTTGTGCTCCACGGACGCGAGCGCCGCCGGCTCGCACAGCGCGGCCGCGCTCCCGTAGCTCGCGAGCGCGCCCGCGTAGTCGCCGAGCAGCGTCTTCAGGTCGCCGAGGCGCTCGTGCAGATCCGCTGCGGCCGAGTCGTCGAGCGCTAGTGCGGCTTCCAGGTGCTCGAGCGCGTCGGCGTGCGCCACGAGCGAGACCGCGTGCTCGGCGGCCAGCCGGTACTGCCGCGCGGCCTCGGCGTCGTCGCCGGCAAGCCGCAGGTGCGCTGCCACCAGCGCCGCCCCCTCGCCGTCTGCGCTCCGGCGCTCCAGCGCGCCGGCCACCCGTCGGTGCAGAAG
>JBPCPD010000232.1:0-12716 GCA_050999535.1 Thermoleophilaceae bacterium | reverse complement strand
GCCGATCACGGTCGCCCTGGGCCAGATGAACGCCACCGTCGGCGACATCGCGGGCAATGCCGCCACGATCAGCGCGTTGACGGCGAGCGCCCGCGACGAGGGCGCCGAGCTGATCGTCTTCCCCGAGCTCGCACTCTGTGGCTACCCGCCGGAGGACCTGCTGCTGAAGACCCATTTTCTCGACGCGACCGGCATGGCGCTCGAGGAGCTCGCCCGGCAGACGCAGGGCATCGTTGCGCTGGTCGGCTTCCCCGAGCGCGACGACGAGGTCTACAACTCGGCGGCGGTGCTCGCCGACGGGCGAGTCGCGGCGGTCTACCGCAAGCTCTACCTGCCCAACTACGGGGTCTTCGACGAGCAGCGCTACTTCCAGCCCGGCACCGAGGCGGCCACCTTCGACGTCAACGGCGTCACCGTCGGCCTCACCGTCTGCGAGGACATCTGGGAACCGGGGCCCCCGGCCAGCACCGAGGCGTTGGCGGGCGCGCAGGTGATCGTGAACCTGTCGGCCTCGCCCTACCACGCCGGCAAGGGGATCGAGCGGGAGCGGATGCTGGCTCAGCGCGCGCGCGACAACCTCTCCGCGATCTTCCTCTGCAACTCCTTCGGCGGCCAAGACGAGCTCGTCTTCGACGGCCACAGCGTCGCCATCGACCAGGAGGGCACAGTGCTCGCCCGCGCGCCCCAGTTCGCGGAGGCGCTGACGCTGTGTCCGATCGAGCCCGCCGCGGCGGTGAGGGCGCGGCTGCGCGACCCGCGCCACCGCAGCGCGGTGCGCCGCCAGCGCCGCGAGCAGTCTGGGGCGCAGTCGCTCGCGCGGCTGGTCGTCGAGCCGCAGGGGCGAGACCCGATCGGGGGTCCGCTCGCCGCCGTGCTCTGCCCCGAGCGGGAGGTCTACCGGGCCCTGCGCTGCGGCCTGCGCGACTACGCCGAGAAGAACGGCTTCGCCCACGTCGTCGTGGGGCTCTCGGGCGGCATCGACTCCGCGCTGGTGGCGATGCTCGCCGTCGACGCGCTCGGGCCCGACCGCGTGAGCTGTGTCGTTATGTCCTCTCCCCACTCCGCGATCGACACCCAGGCCGACGCGCGCACGATCGCGGACAACCTCAAAACCGGGCTGATCGAGCTGCCGATCGAGGCAGCGATGAGCGCTTACGAAGAGCTGCTGCGCGAGCCCTTCTCAGGCCGCGAGCCCGGCATCGCGGAGGAGAACCTCCAGGCGCGCATCCGCGGCAACCTCGTCATGGCGCTCTCCAACGCCTTCGGCTGGCTGGTGCTGACGACCGGCAACAAGTCCGAGCTCTCGGTCGGCTACGCCACCCTCTATGGCGACATGGCGGGCGGGTTCGCCGTGCTCAAGGACGTCTTCAAGGGGTGGGTCTACCGCCTCGTAGCCTGGCGCAACGCCGAGCACACCGCCGCCGGGCACCCGGGCGAGCTGGTCCCCGCCGCCGTGCTCGAGCGGCCCCCGTCGGCCGAGCTGCGCCCCGACCAGCGCGACGACGATTCGCTGCCCGCCTACGAGCTGCTGGACGCGATCCTCGCCGGCTACGTCGAGCAGGATCTCGACGTGGCCGACCTGACCGCCCGCGGTCACCCCGCGGAGGAGGTCGAGCGCGTCGTGCGGCTCGTCGACCTGGCGGAGTACAAGCGCCGCCAGGCGCCGCCCGGCATCCGGATCTCGACCAAGGCGTTCGGCCGCGACCGGCGTCTGCCGATCACCAGCCGCTACGACAGCCGCGGCGCGCGCGTGCCGGCCAGCGGGCGCCTGCGCGAGCTCAGCTGACCGGTGGCGGTGCTCAGGCGGGCGCGCCGGGCGCCGGACGGATCGCCATAGTCACGCGCGAGGTGGCGCTCAGGCGCCCCCGATCGTCGGTGAAGTCGATCTCCCAGACCCAGCTCGTGCGCCCGCGGTGGCGGCAGCGCGCCTCGGCGTGGACCGTGCCCTCGGACACCGGGCGCATGAAGCTCGTCAGGTTGCTCTGGCCGACGGCGATCTCCCCGCCGGCCTCGACCTGCCGGTAGGTCGCGATCGAGGCGAGCGTCTCCGCGAAGGCCGCGTAGGCGCCGCCGTGCACGATGCCGAACGGCTGCAGCACGGCGTCGGCGACGGCGAAGCGGCCACTGGCGCGCTGCGCGTCGGTCTCGAGCACCTCGAAGCCGAGCACCGTATCGAGGGTGGTGGTCTGCGCCGGGGATGTCCGGGGAGGCTCCATGGCCGCCGCGCAGGCTATCTTTCGCCGCGCATGGCGACGTTCGACCAGCTCTCCGCCGAGCAGCGCGCGATCATCGAGTTGGTCCTCAAGCAGGGTCAGAGCTACGACCAGCTCGCCGACATGCTCGCGATGCCGAGCACCCGCGTGCGCGACCTGGCACGCGACGCGCTCGTACGTCTGTCGCCCGTCAGCGCCGCCGCGGTGGATGCCGAGTGGCGCGGCCAGATCGCCGACTACCTGCTCAACGCCCAATCGGGCCCCGAGCAGACGGCAACCCGTGGGCACCTGCGCCGCTCGGAGGCCGCGCGCGCCTGGGCGGGCTCGGTGCTCGACTCGCTCGAGCAGTTCTACCCCGACGGCGGAATCCCGAGCATCCCCGACGGCGAACCCGGCGCCCGGGAGCCGCGCGGCCCACGCCGCCGGCGCGAGCCTGCGCCCGTCATCGCCTCGCCGGCGCCCGAAACGACGGAGTCCCCTCCCAAGGCCAAGGGCCCGCTCTCGCCCGAGGCCCGCAGCGCGGCCCGCCGCCGGCGCCTGGCCGGAGCAGGCGGCGCGCTGGCGCTGGTCCTCGCGCTGGCCGTGCTCGTCTGGCCCATCGGTGTCGGTCCGCTCGCCCTCGGAGACGACGACAAGGGCAGCAACAGCAGCGAGAGCAGTGACGGCCAGGCGGGCACCGACGACGCCCAGAACGCCGACGCCCAGCGGCAGATCGTCGCCCAGCTCGCGCTCGGGCCGGTCGAGAGCCTCGAGGGCTCGCGCGAGGCCGCGGGCATCGCGGCGATCGCCCTTGACGGAGAGGAGCGCGCGCTGATCGTGCAGGCCCAGCTGCCCAAGAACGAGGAGGGTGAGGCATACCAGGTGTGGCTCTACAACGCCGACGACAAGGCGGTTTCGCTCGGCGCCCAGGTCACCGACGCGCGCGGCGTGTTCCAGGGCGCCGGGCCGCTGCCCGACGACTTCGAGAAGTACCGCTTCGTCGACGTCTCGCGCGAGGACATCCGCGGCGAGCAGACCCACTCGGGCGATTCGGTCCTGCGCGGCGCGCTGGCGGATCTCGCCCCGCCCGCGGCGGCCGAGGGCGGCGCGGCGCCGACCGCTCCCGAGAGTCCGTAGCCCCTCAGCCGGCCAGCTTGCCCGGGTTCATGATCCCCGCCGGGTCGAGCCGCTGCTTGGCCGCCCTGAGCACCTCCACGCCGAGCTCGCCGATCTCCTCCGCCAGCCACGGCGAGTGGTCGCGGCCGACGCCATGGTGGTGGGTGATCGTCCCGCCGCTCGCGAGGATCGCCTGCAGCGCCGCGCGCTTGAGCGCCGCCCAGCGCTCGAGCTCGCTCCCCGCCGCCACCGGCGCCAGCACGGTGAAGTAGAGCGACGCGCCCGAGCGATAGAGGTGGGACACGTGGCAGGTGACCGTGCCCCGCCCCGGCAGCGCGCCGGTCAGAGCATCGCGCACGGCGTGGTAGAGCCCGTCGAGCGCCTCCCAGTCGCCCGCGGTCTCGAAGCTCTCGACCAGGACGCCACGGTCGAGCAGCTCGTCGCGCAGGTAGGGCGCCGCGAAGCGTCCCTGCAGCCACGCACGCCCGGCACCCTCTCCGAGCCCGACCGCCCCCGCGGCGCGCATCGCCTCGGCCAGGGCAGAACGGCGCCGGGCGACATCGTCGGGGGCGCCCTCGATGCCGGTGATCGCGAGGCAGGGCGCGGCGCCGGCGCGCGCGCGCAGGTAGCGCCGCACGATGCGCTCGACGCGACCGCCCGTGGACGCGAGAGCAAGGTTCAGGCGGGTCTCCTCGGCATCGGACAGGCGCGCGAGATCGGGCGACGCATCGGCCTGGGCGAAGCTGCGCAGCGTCTCGCGGCCCTCCTCGAAGGACCGGAACAGCCAGCCTGCGCAGCGGTGCGCGCCGGGCGCGACGCGCACGCGCAGCGTCGCGGCGGTCACCACCCCCAGCGTCCCCTCCGAGCCGACCAGCAGCTCGCGCAGCGGAGGCCCCGCGGCGCTGGCCGGGACGGCGCGGGTCGCGAGCGTGCCCGCGGGGGCCTCGAAGCGCAGCGCCTCGACGAGATCCTCGATGCGCCCGTAGCCCGTCGAGGCCTGCCCCGCCGAGCGCGTGGCGATCCAGCCGCCGACGCTGGAGTACTGAAACGACTGCGGGAAGTGGCCGAGCGTGAGCCCGGCGGTCCCGAGCAGCCGTTCGAGCTTCGGGCCGAGCATGCCTGCCTCGACCGTCGCGGTCAGCGACCGGCGGTCGAGGTCGAGCACGCGGTCGAGGCGGGTGAGGTCGAGCGCGATCACCGCCGCGTGCGCGCCGCGCAGCGCGTCGACGCCGCCGACGACGCTCGTGCCGCCCCCGAAGGGCACGACCGCGACGCCCTCGGCGGCGCAGGCGGCCAGGGCCGTGGCGACCTCGGCGCCCGAGCCCGGCGCCACGACCGCATCCGGCGCGCGCGAGCCGTCGCCGGCGCGCAGGCGCACGAGGTCGGCGTAGCTCTTGCCCCCCGCGTGAGCGACGCGGGACGCGTGGTCCTCCAGGACGTGATCGGCGCCCACCGCTGCCACCAGCGCGCGGCGCTGGGAGGCGCGCAGGGTGCCCGCGGGCAGACGGACCTCGGCGAGGCGCACGCGCGGCGGCGCGCCCGCCGACTCGCGCGCGCCGAGCTCGTCGGCGAGCAGGGCGCGCACCGTGGGTGCCAGCGCGGGCGCCTCACCGTCCTCGCCCCAACCCCACCAGCGCATCAGCGATCGCTCTCGCGCCAGCCGTGGACGACCTCGGCGAGGCTCGCCAGCGCAGTGTCGAGCCGGCGCCTGGTCGCCACTCCCACCTGCAGCAGAGTCCAGAGCCGCTGCGGGATCGCAGGCAGCGTGCGCGCGCGTGAGACGACGGGCACGTCAGCCGGTCCCGGTCACGCCGCGTAGTCGATCAGGCTGTGGACCGGGCGAGGCTCCAGCTGCCCGCGCCCGCCGAGGAAGGACAGCTCGACCACGAACGCGCAGCCGACGACCACGGCGCCGGCACCCTCGATCAGCTCGCACAGCGCCCTGGCCGTGCCCCCGGTGGCCAGCAGATCGTCGTGCACCAGCACGCGGGCCCCGCTGGCGAGCGCGTCGGAGTGGACCTCGAGCGCATCGCTGCCGTACTCGAGCTCATACTCGGCCGCGTCGGTCGCCAGCGGCAGCTTGCCGGGCCTGCGCGCGGGGACGAACCCGGCGCCGCAACCCACCGCGATCGCCCCGCCGAGTACGAACCCGCGCGCCTCGGCCGAGACGACGTACTGCGCATCGAGCTCGCGCGCATAGGCGGCGAGCCCAATGGTGGCTTCGCGCAACGCGGCGGGGTCGGCGAACAGCGGCGTGAGGTCCTTGAAGACGATGCCCGCACGCGGGTGGTCGGCGACGTCGCGCACGTGTGCACGGAGCCCGGCCGCGTCCGCTGCGCTCACTTGGTGATCTTGCGCAGGTCGCGGATCAGCAGCAGGTGCTTGAGGTAGGACGCGGTCGCGGCGAGGGTCTCGAGCGCCTGCATGGCCTCCTTGCGGCGCTCTGGGTTGCGCGAGCGCAGGGCCGGCGCGAGGATCTGCTCGAGCAGCGCGGCCTCGCGGTCGGCCGAGGTGCGAAACACCCGCAGGTTGCGCCCGCCGACGCCGAAGCGCTTCAGCTCGGCCGTCGCGCGCACGATCTCGCGCTCGGTGTCGTCGTAGAGCATCACGCCCTCGCGCTTCTCGCCGCGGATCACCCCGTACTCCTCGAGCTCCTTGACCAGGGCCGCGTCGGCGCCGGTCTCGTCGAGGACCTCCTCGAGGCGAAACAGCGAGCCGTTGGCCCGCACGGCCACCGAGGCACGGCGCAGCCCGCGCGGGTCCGCGGCCGTGTGCTCGACCGGCGCCCCATCGTCCGCACGCCCGGACGCCAGCTCCTGGCGGATCACGCGCAGCGGCAGGAACTCGTCGCGCTGCAGGCGCAGGATCGTCCGCAGCCGGGTCACGTCGGAGGGCGCGAACAGGCGATAGCCACCGGCGGTGCGCCGCGGCGTGAGCAGCTTCTGGTCCTCGAGATAGCGGATCTTGGAGATCGAGACGTCTGGGAACTCGCGCTCCAGCTGCTTGCAGACGGCCCCGATCGTGAGCGACTTACCCTGCTGCGGGCCGGTATCGTCGCCCTCGCCTGCAACGCCCGGCGCGCTGGTGTCGGCGTCGGCGCTCATCACTCGAGGTAGGTGAGCTTGTACTTGCCGACCTGCAGCTCGTCGCCGTCGGCGAGGCGGTGCGAGTCGATTCGGCGGCGGTTGACGTAGGTGCCGTTGAGCGAGCCGAGATCGTCGACGAAAAGCCCGTCGCGGCGACGCACCAGCAGCGCGTGGTTACGCGAGACGGTGACGTCGTCGAGGAAGACCTCGGCGTCGGGGCTGCGCCCGATCGTCATGCGCTCGCCGGCGACGGCGAAGGTCTCGCCGGCGCGGCCGCCGCCGGCGCGGATCGCGAGGGTCGCCTCCTCGGTGACGGGCTCCACCTCGACGGGCGTCAGGTCACCGGTCTCGTCGAGCTCGTAGGCCGCGGTCTCAGCGCCCTCGACCCGCGCGCGCTCGGCCAGCAGCGCGCCGCACTTCTGGCAGAAGTTGGCGGCGTCGGAGTTGCCGAAGCCGCACTCGGCGCAGTGCACGCTCAGCCCTCCGGCGAGCCGCGCCGATTAGGGTTCGACGGGCCCTTAGTGCTCCCCTTAGGCATCGGAGCCTTCGTCCTCGGGGATCGCCTTGCCCGACAGGATGTCGGTCAGCTGCTGGACGTCGGCGCCGGTGATGGTGGCCTCCCCGTCCTCGTGCTTCTTGCGCAGCCGGTTGACGAGCTCGGCTCGCAGTATGTCGATCTTGCCGTGCAGGATCCGCCGCTGGTAGGAGACATCCTGCTCCTGCTCGGTGAGCTGCTGGATCATGTCCTTGAGTTCTTGGTCGGAGAGCGAGCCGAGGTCGGGGAAGGTTTCCAAAGCGCAGTCCTTTCCGTAGAGACGAAGGCGAGTATAGACCGAGGCGTCAAGTCGAGCTTGAGGGTGCGCGCGAGAACAGCACTCCCTCGCGCACGTAGAGGGCGGTCGCCCACAGCGTCAGCACGAGGCCGAGCAGCAGGAAGGCATCATCGACCCAGGTGTCGACCAGCAGCGCGAGGAAGACGGCGAGCATGATCGGCCATACCGCCCAGCGGCCCACCATGTTGATGCTGAGATCCATCCCGCGACTCAGCCCGTAGCGGCTCAGCGCGAGCATGAACAGCTCCCGGACGGCGAGCACCACCAACGCCCAGCGCGGCAGCAGATCGAAGTGGAAGCAGACGATCGCCCCGGCGAGCACCAGGCCGCGATCGACAAGCGGATCCAGCAGCGCCCCGAGGCGGCTGTACTGGCCGGTGACGCGCGCGACGAAGCCGTCGAGCTGGTCGCCCCAGGCGATCGCGAAGAACAGCAGTGCGGCGCCGAAGTCGCGGCCGTCGCCGGAATCGAGCGCGATCAGCAGGAAGACCGGCAGCAGCGCCAGCCGCGCGAACGAGACGAGGTTGGGCAGCGTCAGCGGCCGCAGCGGCGCGCCGAGCCCGGTCTCCGGCGGCGGCCCGCCGGAGCGGTCGATACCGAGCAGGCGTCTGGTCATGGCAGGCCGCGCCACAGCTCCGCCACCGCCTCGGCCGCGCCCTCGAGGGCGATCGGGCGCTGCTCGCGCCCGCGCCGGATCTGCGCCTCGAGCTCTCCGGCCTCGATGCCGCGCTTGCCGACCGTCAGTCGCAGCGGGCACCCGATCAGCTCGGCATCGGCGAACTTCTCCCCCGCGCGCGCGTCGCGGTCGTCGTAGAGGACGGTCAGGCCGAGCTCGCGTAACTGCTCGTAGAGGGAGTCGGAGGTCGCGCGCGCGTCCTCGCCGGCCTTGGCGAGCGTGACCAGCTCGACGTCGAAGGGCGCGAGCCCGCGCGGCCAGCAGATGCCCTGCTCGTCGGCGAACTGCTCGACGGCCGCCGCCGCGATCCGCGCCGGACCGATGCCGTAGGAGCCCATCCAGACCGGGTGCTCGCGGCCATCCTCGTCGAGGTAGCGCGCGCCGAGCGGCTCCGAGTAGCGCGTGCCGAGCTTGAAGATGTTGCCGACCTCGATCGCGGGCTCGAGGTGGATCGCGGCGCCGGCGGGGCAGGTGTCGCCGGCCTCGACCGCGCGCACGTCGGCGAAGCGCGGCTCGAAGTCGCGCCCCGGCTCGACGCCGCGCAGGTGGCTGTCGGGCGCGTTGGCGCCGGCGACGAGGCCGCGCAGGCCGCGCAGCGCCTCGTCGGCGAGTACCGGCGCGCGCGCGCCGATCGGTCCGATGAACCCTGCCGGGGCGCCGAAGAGCCGCTCGATCTCGTCCTCGGTCGCGGCGCGGACCGCCTTGCCGACGGCGTTCTGGAGCTTGATCTCGTTGAGGCGGTGGTCGCCGCGCACGACCACGAGCAGCGGATCGCCACCATCGACGATCGTGGGCAGCGCCTTGATCAGCGCCCCCTCCGGCACCTCGAGCCGGCGTGTGACCTGCTCGACGGTCCGCGCGCCCGGCGTCTCGGCGACCTCGGGGGCGTCGAGCGCCGGCGGCAGGCCCTCGACCGGCTGCGCCGTCGCGCTGGCGACCTCGACGTTGGCCGCGTAGCCGGCGCCGGAGAGCGCGACGTCGTTCTCCCCCGCCGGGCAGGGCGCCATGTACTCGTGGGCGCCGAAGCCGCCCATCGCCCCGACGTCGGCCTCGACGCGGTACCAGCGCAGCCCGGTGCGGTCGAGCATGCGGTCGTACGCGCCGACGTGAAGGTCGTAGGAGCGCTGCAGGCCCTGCTCGTCGCGATCGAAGCTGTAGGCGTCCTTCATGATGAACTCGCGCGTGCGCAGGACGCCGGCGCGTGGGCGCACCTCGTCGCGCTCCTTGACCTGGAAGTGGTAGAGGATCAGCGGCAGGTCACGGTAGGAGCGCACCTCGCGCGCGACGTGCGCGGTGAACGGCTCCTCGTGGGAGATCCCCAGCACCAGCTCCGCGCCGCGGCGGTCATGGAGCTTGAACAGCTCGTCGATCGCGTAGCGGCCGCTGCGCTTCCACAGCTCGGCCGGCTGGAGCACCGGCACGAGCATCTCCTGGCCGCCGATCGCGTCCATCTCCGTGCGCACGATCGCCTCGGCGCGGCGGTGGACGCGCAGCCCTGCGGGCAACCAGCTCCACATGCCGGCGCCGAGCTGTCGGACCATGCCGGCCCGCACGAGCAGCACGTGCGAGAGCGCCTCGGCGTCCGCGGGGGCCTCGCGCTCGGTCGGGAGCAGGTAGCGGGAAAGGCGGGGCATCGGCGGCCGAGTCTAGTGGCGGGCCCCTTCCCAATCGTCCGTACGGCAGGCGCCGTTGCAGGACCCTCAGGCGGCCTGGCGGCTGCGTGCGCGCACGAGGTCGGTGACCTTCGCGCACTCGAGCGGACGAGCAAAGTAGAAGCTCTGGCCGACGGTGCAGTTGAGGTCGTGCAGGGAATCGAGCTGCCCCCGGTGCTCGATCCCCTCGGCGATGATCTCCATGTCCAGCGCCTGCCCGAGCTCGACGACCGAGCGCACCAGCGCGGCGTCGCCCTTGCCGCGCGCGAGGTCGTTGACGAACGAGCGATCCATCTTGACGCTGTCGATCGGAAACTGGCTCAGGTAGCTGAGCGCGGAGTAGCCGGTGCCGAAGTCGTCGATCGCGATCGCCCGATCCTGAGCTCAGGCGCGGGTGAAGCGGCGGCCGGCGGTGGGCGAGGCGTCCTCGTCGAGCTTGCCCGCCGGCTTGCGCTGTGCGCCACCGGACGGGGCCATCGGCAGCGACTCGCCGCCGGCGAGCGCCTGCTCGGAGGCGGCCTTGGCCTCCATCGCCGCGATGCGCTCGGGAGTCAGCTCGCCGACGTTCTCCTGCTCGATCTTCGCCAGCCACTCGGCGCCCTCGGCCACCTTGTGCTCGTCGCGCTCCACGCGGCCGATCTTCAGCGAGCGGTCGATCTCGGCGAACAGCTCGTCGACGAGGTCGTCCTGAGGCACCTTGCGCAGCGGCTCACCGCCGGCGAAGATCAGCCCCTCGTTCTTGGCGCCGGTGATGCCGAAGTCGGCGTGCGATGCCTCGCCGATGCCGTTGACCGCGCAGCCGAGCACGGCGACCTCGATCGGCTCCTCTTAGTCCTCGAGACGCGTCTCGATCTCGGCGACGACGGTGTCCATGTCGAACTGCAGTCGGCCGCAGGTCGGGCAGGCGATCAGCACCGGGCCCCGCTCGCGCAACTTGAGTGCCTTGAGGATCTCCCAGGCGACCTTGACCTCCTCCTCCGCGTGGAAGGTCGACAGCGAGATGCGGATCGTGTCCCCCACCCCGTCGGCGAGCAGCGTGCCGAGGCCGACGGCCGACTTCAGCGAGCCGGTCCACTTGGTGCCCGCCTCGGTGATGCCGAGGTGCAGCGGGTAGTCGATGCGCTCCGAGAGCAGGCGGTTGGACGCGATCGTGTTCGGGACGCTGGTCGACTTGATCGAGACCTTGAAGTCCTCGAAGTCAAGGCGCTCCATCAGCTCGACGTACTCGACGGCAGCCTGGACGAGCGCCTCGACTGAGCTCTCGCGCTCGAGCTCGTGCAGGTGCCGCGGCAGCGAGCCGGAGTTGACCCCGACGCGGATCGGCACGCCGGCCCGGCGGGCGTGGTCGATGACCTCGCCCGTCTTCTCGTGGCCGCCGATGTTGCCGGGGTTGATGCGGATGCAGTGGGCGCCGGCGTCGATCGCCTTGAGCGCGAGCGTGTGGTTGAAGTGGATGTCGGCGATCACCGGGATCGGCGACTCAACGACGATCCGCTTGAGCGCATCGACATCCTTGTCGCGCGGGATCGCGCAGCGGACGAGATCGCCGCCGGCGTCGGCGATCGCGTGGATCTGGCGCATCGTCGCCTCGTAGTCCGCGGTCTCGGTCTTGGTCATCGACTGGACCGCGACGGGAGCGCCGCCGCCGATCTTCACGCCGCCGACGTCGATCTGGCGCTTGGAGGCCATGGAGTGGAGGGTATCGGGCGTCCTGGGGGCCGGTGAACACGTGTGGCAACCGGCGGCTACTCGCGCCCGAGCACGAGCGCTCGGCGGGCGGTTTCCGCGACCCACGGATCGGGCTCGGGCTCGTCGCCGACCGCGTCGGCGACGTCGTCGAGCGCTGCCGTCAGGGAGGCGGCCTGCGCCGGGCCACGTACTCCGCGAGGGTCTCGCGGTAGACCTGACTGCGCGACCGGCCGACCCTGCGAGCCAGCTCGTCGGCCTCCGCGAACAGTGCGTCGGGGATCGAGACGGCCGTCTTCATTCCTCAGTATGACCGCTGGCGCGCTCAGCGCACGTCGAAGCCCTCGCCCGACAGGCGGCCGATGTCGTTGCTCAGGCCGATCGCGAACAGCCCAAGCACGAGCATGAAGCCGATCACCCCCGATCGCTCCATCACCCACAGCGGCACCGGCCGCCCGCGCAGCTTCTCCACGATCACCCAGAAGATGTGGCCGCCGTCGAGCGGCCGGAACGGGAACAGGTTGATGATCGCACGCGACAGCGAGATGATCGCCAGGATGCCCACGACCTCGGCGATGTCGTTGAGGATCGTCTGGCGCGTGACCTCGTAGGTGCCGACGATCCCCGAGATCTCCTTGCGCCGCTCGGCGTCGAAGAGGCGAGCGGGCAGGCTGAGCGTCTCGCGCGTGATCAGCCAGAAGCGGTCGAGCGAGGTCGTGATCGACGCGACCAACGGAAGCGTCTCACGCGGCCCCGACGCATAGCCGAAGCCCAGGCGCGGGCGCCCTAACGCGGCATCGTACTGCGGAGCGACCGAGACGTAGCGGATGCTCCGCCCGCGAGCCACGACGAGCTCCGCGGGCTCGGCGGCGGTGCAGCCGTCGCGCTTGGCGGCGCCCGGGCAGCTGTGGCTGACGATCTGGGCGCCGAACGCCTCCGGACCGCCGCGCCTGCCGTCGACGGATATGAGCCGGTCCCCGGGCTCGAGCGCCTGCGCGGCAGGGTAGCCCTGCTCGATCACGCCGACGCGGTTGGACCCGGTCTCGGCGCCGATCGCTGCGAAGAAGATCACCAGCAGCACCAGCGCCAGGACGAGGTTGACGGCCGGCCCCGCGAGGATCACCGCGATCCGTTTCCAGACCGGCTGCGCGTGGTAGGCGCGGTCGCGGACCTCGTCCGGCAGCTCCTCGTCCGGGTTCATCCCCGTGATCTTCACGTAGCCCCCCGCGGGGATCAGGCCGATCGCGTACTCGGTCTCGCCGCGTGTCTTGGAGATGATCGTCGGCGGGAAGAAGAGCGAGAACTTCTCGACGCGCATGCCGACGAGCTTCGCGACCGTGAAGTGGCCGAGCTCGTGCAGGATCACGAGCACCGCGAAGCCGAGGAAGGCGAGGAACCAGCTTACGCGCGCGCGCCCTCGCAGAGCTCTGCCGCGCGCCTGCGGGCGCTCGCGTCGGCCTCGTAGAGGTCGGAGA
>JBPCPD010000201.1:0-6273 GCA_050999535.1 Thermoleophilaceae bacterium | reverse complement strand
GTCGATGACCGACTCAAGCGGCTCGAGGCCAACCCGATCCGCCGTGCGTGCGTCCTGGGCGAGGGCGGCCACGGCGAGCAGGCTCTTACTCGGCACGCAGCCGCTCCAGAGGCAGTCGCCGCCCGTGCGATCAGGCTCGAACAGGATCGCGCGCGCGCCAACTCGCGCGGCGCCGACGGCCGCGACGAGGCCGGCAGTCCCCCCGCCGAGGATGGCCAGGTCGTAGGGCCGGCTCACCCGGCCCGACCCCCGCCAGACCGCCGGAACCGGGAGCTCCCGCGCCGCGTGGACGGCGAACGCCATCGTCAGAAGGACGAGCCACTCGCGCATTTGCGCACCGTAGCTCGCACCGCACGGCGGCGCCACTACCTGCCGGGAGCACTTAGTCGGCCCAGAGGTCGCTCGATACGATCGGTCGCCAGTCCGCGGATGCGGGCGCGGAGCACAGACGCAGGGACCACGACACCCGGGAGGTGAGTGGGCCGCCAGGCCCTCGACGCTATGGCACGAATGACGACGTGGCTGTGGGTGGCACTGGCCGGGGCCGTGCTCCAGCTGGTGGCGCTCGGATCGGACTTCTACACCGTGAAGGGCGACAACGGCCCGGAGCCCAAGGACGCCTGGCTGGGGATCCCGCACGCCTCCGACCTGATCCTGATCTCGGCGCTCGTCGCGATCGCGCTGGTCGCCTTGACCGCCGCCGGGCGCAACCCGCTGCGAGGCCGCAAGGCCGGGCTGACGATCGGCATCGTCGGGCTGCTGGCGTCGCTGCAGCTTGGCTACCGCATGATCGCCCCGCCGTTCGGGGGCACGTTGGACGGCAGCCAGACGATCTCGCTCTTCGGGTCCTGCCAGTGGTACTGCGCGCCGAGTGATGCGGTGGACGCGAAGCTGCTCACCGGCATCTGGATCGGGCTCGCGGGGTGCGTGCTGGTCGCGCTGTCGGGCTTCCTGCACGCCTTCAGTCGTACCGCACGCGAGACGCCCGCGCAGCCCACCGTGGCCGCGACCCAGCCGGGGATGACGCCCTGGCTCGGCCTCGCGGCGATCGGCTCGGTGGCGCAGTTCGTGTTCGGCTTCACCTTCTTCATCACCTACACCACGAAGGCGACGGGCGGCGGCAAGGCGATCTGGAGTGGGTGGATTCCCACGCCGCACACGAGCAGCCTGGTGCTCGCGATCAGCGTGATCGTGCTGATGCTCGTCCGGGCCGCGAGCCGCAGGCGCTCGCCGCTGTCGCCGTCGGCCGTCGGGGCCGTGATCGCAGCGCTCGGCTTCGTGGCCGGGGTACGGATCCTCTACCGGCTGATCGAACCGCCCTTCGGGAGCGACGGGACCACCATCGGCGTCGCCGGGTACCTGTCGGTGGCCGGGGCCGCCCTGGTCGTGATCGCGGGCATCGTCCAGGCCCAGACCACCCGAGAGCCCGCGCCCGAGCCCGAGCGCACGCCCGAAGCGGTGGCCGGGCCGATCTGAGATGGAAGACGGTGAGGCGCAGCCCCGCTCGGCCGCAGACAGGTCGGCGGGCACGCTCCTGGACCACTCGGCGTGGCGGCCGATGCATACGCGGATCGCGCTCGCGCTGGGGGTCGGGTGGGCGCTGGACTCCTTCGAGGTCCAGATCATCAATAGCGTGATCGGCCCGATCGCGCACGAGTTCGGGCTGAGCGAGACCCAGCAGATCCTCGTCTACGCGCCGTGGTTCGTGGGCATCCTCGTCGGGGCGCTCGTGTGCGGATGGCTCGCCGACCGCGTGGGGCGCCGGCGGCTGTTCGTCGGGACGCTGCTGCTGTACTCGACCTTCGCGATGCTGACCGCCCTGTCGTGGAACTTCGAGTCACTGCTGGGCTTCCGCTTCGTCACCGGCCTCGGAGTGGGCGGCGAGTACGCGGTGGTGGCCTCGGCGATCGCGGAGTTCGTGCCCGCCCGTCACCGCGGTCGGACCAACGCCACCGTCATGAACTTCTGGGCGCTCGGCGGCATCGCCGCGGGGCTCGCCGGGATCCTCTTCCTCACCGCCTTCGCCGACAGCGCCGCGGGCTGGCGGGTCACGCTGATGTTCGGAGGAGTCAGCGCGCTGTTCGCCCTCTACGCGCGGCGGGTGATCCCCGAGTCGCCGCGCTGGCTCGCCTCCCGGGGGCGCACGCAGGAGGCGAACGCGATCGTCACCGAGCTGACCGGCGAGGCGACGGCCGAGGTCGAGGACGTCCGCGCCGCGCCGCCGCCGGCCTTCCGGCCGCAGCTGCGCGAGCTGTGGTCGCACCATCGGGGCCGCCTGCTGCTGGGCATGACGCTCGACTTCTCGGAGGCGGCGGCCTACTACGGCCTGTTCACCTTCGTCGCGGCGTTCGTGCTCGTGCCCGACGTCGTGGCCGTCTCGGACTCCCTGCGGCCCGTCTACTTCCTGGTCGGCAACGTGGGCGCGCTCGCGGGTGGCCTCACGGTCGCCTGGGCGCTCGAGCGCTTCGGCCGCAAGCCGACCAACGTCGTGACCTACGCGGCGGCGGCGGCGTCGGTCGTCGTGCTCGCCGGGGCCGCGAGCACCAGCTCGCCCGCGCTGCCGCTGGCGGCCTTCACCGTCGCGGTCTTCTTCGCGACGACGGCGTGGGTCGGCGCGTATCCGACGTTCTCGGAGCTGTTTCCCACCCACCTGCGCGCGACCGGCGTGGGTGCGAGCGTCGCGGTCGGCCGGGTGGGCGCGATCATCGGCACCATCGGGCTCGGGCTGACGACGTCGGCGTTCGGGATCACCTCGGGCTTTCTCCTGCTCGCCGCCTTCTGGGCGGTCGGTGCGGTGGCCGCCACGATCTGGCTGCTCCGGGGAGTCGAGGCGCGCGGCGTGCCGCTCGAGCTGCTGGCCGAGACGTGACGCCCGGTCCCGTGCGGGCGGGCCGGTGCTCGGCCCCGTGCGTTCCAGATCCGTGAGGTCGCTGCTGACCTCCCCGCGAGCCCGGCTGGCGACCCTGGCGGCGCTGCTGGTCGGGGTGTCGGCGGCCCTGATCCTGAGCGGCGGCGGGCTGAGCCAGGCGCGCCTCGAGGGATGGATCGGCCGCCCCTCGGTGCCCGGCGCGGTCGTCTATGTGGTCCTGTACGCGGCACTCACCGTGCTGCTGTTCCCGGGTGTGGTGATCACGGCGGCGGGCGGGGCGCTGTTCGGCGCGCCGCTCGGCACAGCACTCACGCTGGTCGGGGCGACGGCCGGAGCGACCGCCGCCTTCCGGCTCGGCCGCCGGCTCGGTCGGGCCGACGTCGAGCGGATCGCGGGACGGCGGATCGGCGCGCTCGACGAATGGCTCGGGCGTCGGGGACTGCTCGCGGTGCTCTACGTGCGGCTCTTCCCGCTGTTCCCGTTCAACGCGCTCAACTACGCCGCCGGGGTGACCGCCCTGGCGACTCGCGACTACGTGCTCGGCACGGCGATCGGGATCGTTCCGGGCACGTTCGCCTACTCGGCGCTCGGCAGCTCGCTCGACGATCCCACCTCGCCGGAGTTCCTCGGCGCGGTCGGCCTCGTCGTCGTGCTGGCGGTGATCGCACCGTTCCTCAGCCGCCGCCTGCGTGCGGGTGGCCGTGACGTGCCCTGACGCCGAGGAGGGCGAGAAGCGGAGCGTCCACGCCTAGGATGTGGGTGCGCGATGGCGATCACCAAGGCCCGCATCACCGTCGAGGAGTACGACCGGTTGACGGCGGATGACCCGCGCCGGACCGAGCTCGTGGACGGCGAGATCGTCGTGAACGAGCCGCGCTACCCGCACGCACAGCTCCAGGCCGACCTGATCGGCGCCCTCAGCATCTGGCGGCAGCGCTCCCCCGGCCGCATCCGGGTCGCCGGCCCCACCGAGGTGCGGCTCACCGAGTTCGACTCGTACGGTCCGGACCTGGTCGTGGTGCCGGAGAGCCCGCAGCTCACGGGTCGCGAGACCCTCGCCGTCCTCCCGCTCATCTGCGTCGAGATCCGCTCTCCCTCGACCTGGCGGTACGACATCGGCCGCAAGAAGGCGGTGTACGAGGCGGCAGGCGTCCCCGAGCTGTGGCTGGTGGACGGCGTCGCCACCGAGGTGATCGCGTTCCGGCGCTCGACGCCCGCGAGCCCGGCGTTCGACGTCGCCGCCGAGCTCACGCGCGCAGAGGAGCTGACCTCGCCGCAGCTGCCCGGCTTCGCGCTCCCGCTCGGCGAGCTGTTCGGCTAGCCCTCTCGTTTCGTTTGCGTGCCAGCTCGGCCGGTCGCGGTAGCGGTCGGCGTCTCTCTGGAGGGCATGCGGGGGAGGAGTCGCCGCAGGCGTCGACCGGGATCTGAAGCGTTTCTATGTGCAGTCACGTCCCGTCCGGCCGGGGCGTTCCTGCGCTGAGGCGGGCTGGACCGGGCTCGGGTGCAGTCACGTCATGGTTCGCGCGGCCGTGCCGGCACCCAGGTTGGCGCGCCCGGCGCCGTCGCAGCGCCGCGAGCTGCTCGCTCTCGACAAGCGCCGGAACAACCCGGTATGCACTTGCCGAAACCCGTTGCCCAGACCAGCACGTCGCCAACGCCTCCTGGTCAGCATCGGAGCCGCCATCACGAGCGGCCGAGCAGGGCTGCGACCCCCACCAGGTCCAGCAGCGCCGCGACGGGGAGGCCCACCACGTTGGAATAGTCGCCGCGGATGCCGCGGACGAGCGCCGCTCCCCGTCCCTGGATGGCGTAGCCGCCCGCCCGCCCGCGCCACTCGTCCGTGGCGACGTACCAGTCGAGCAGCTCGTCGCTCGCCTCGCGAAAGGTCACCTCGGTGGTCACCGTGACGCCGTCGTCGCCGTAGACCAAGCCGCTCACGACCTCGTGGGTGCGGCCGCTGAGGGCGCCCAGGGTCTCGCGGGCGTGCGCTGCGTCGGCCGGCTTTCCGTAGATCCGGCCGTCGAGCGCCACCAGCGTGTCGACGCCGAGCGTATCCGCGCGAGACCCGACCTTGCGCCGGGCGTTCTCCAGGGCGACGTCCCGCGGATCGCCCTGGGCGAGCTCCTCGACGTCGGCCGGCCGCACCTCGACGGCGATGCCCAGCTGCTCGAGGATCGCGCGCCGCTGCGGCGAGCGGCTGGCGAGGATCACCCGGCGGGGAAGAAGAGCCTGGACTCCCGCTCGCCGGAGTCCGGGGAATCCGAGCCGTGCACCATGTTCCGGCCGACCTCGACGGCGAAGTCCCCGCGGATCGAGCCCGGGGCCGCCTCCAGCGGGTCGGTGGCGCCGATGACCTGGCGGGCGGCCTTGATGGCCGACTCCCCCTTGAGCACCATCGCCACCAGCGGGCCGGAGGTGATGAACTCGACCAGCTCGCCGAAGAACGGCTTGCCCTCGTGCTCGGCGTAGTGGCGCTCGGCGGTCTCCTTGTCGAGCCGCAGCTGCCGGAGCTCGACGAGCTCAAGGCTCTTGCGTTCGAAGCGAGCGACGATCTCCCCCGTCAGCCCGCGCGCGAACGCGTCGGGCTTGACGAGGATCAGGGTCTTCTCGATAGCCATGTCGCGGGGAGCGTAGCTACAACGGAGCCGGGCCCTAACGGACCCGGTGACGAGCGCGATGACGCTCTGCCGCGCGGCCTGCGTTCTCGCGCCGGCAGGCCGACACACTCCTGCTCGTGGAGGAGCTCGAGCGCAGCGGCGCCGGTCTGATCGCTGCGTCTCAGGCGTTCGACACGACCTCGCCCGCGGGGCGGGGCGAGGCGATCGCCCGAACCCCGTTCGGCCTCCGCAGGCAGGGAAAGGGTTACGAGCGTGACCCGGCGACGTGGCCGGTCATCCATCGCGTCTTGATGGCCCGAGCTACCGGGGCGACGTGTGACGCGCTCAACGCCGACGAGGTGCCGACCGTCAGCGGGGCAGGGCGGTGGCATCCCCCTTCGATCAGCAAGATTGCCCGTGACCCGTGGATTCTTGCCGCTGCCGGACCCGGGCGGGGCGGCGGGGTGCCCCGTGGCACCGCCCGGAACCCGACCTGGCGGTAGTCCCACCCGGTCGCTACGCGAGCCGGCATCCGGAGACCGCGCTCCTCGTCATCGAGGTCGCGCTGACCTCGCAGGCGCTCGACGAGGACCGAAGGCCGAGCTGTACGCGAGCGCTGGGATCCCCGAGCTGTGGGTGGTCGACGTTCCCGGCCGGCGGGTGGGCGTCCACCGTGCTCCGCGGCCGACCGGCTACAGCGCCGTCGAGGACGCCACGCGCGGCGAGCTCGTGGCGGCGGGGCTCGCCGGCGGCCCGAGGATCGACGTGGAAGAGTTGTTCGCCGTCCTCGTCGAGACGGCGTAGCGC
>JBPCPD010000147.1:0-11875 GCA_050999535.1 Thermoleophilaceae bacterium | reverse complement strand
GTGTGGGGTGCGAGACTCGGCGCGCTCCCCCTCCGTCGCCAGCGCGACTGGGCGGCGGCTCGGCGACGGTGCGCGACCGCGGCGGGTAGTACTCGTGGTCCTCGGGCTCGACCAGCTTGGAGACCCGCTCGCCGACGGCGAGCACGAGGTCGAGCACGGGCGCGGCAAGCCGGATCAGGCTCTCGATGCGCGCGCGTGTGCGCAGCTGCTCGGGTGTCAGGCGCGCCATCGGCGTCGAGGGTATCCGGACAGGCCGCGGTGCGGGGTCCGTGCGCCCACGCCGGCGCCTCGAGCGGTCCCTAGAATCAGCGCCATGTCCTCAGAAGATCCATTTGGCGGCCTCTTCGGCGACCCGGACGAGCTCCGACGCCGCATGGAGGAGATGGCAGAACAGATGCAGGGCGCGCAGAAGGTGGCCTGGGCGGACAACGCGATCAAGCTGGCGGTCGACATGACCGTCGCCGGGGTAAACCGCCTCAACCTGCAGGGCAACGCCGAGCAGCAGGCGGAGGAGCTTCGCCAGGCGATGACGCGCCTCTTCCCCGAGGCCGTATCGCTCGTGCGCGAGGCGCGCGAAGGCTTCGGCACCTGAGTGCCGACGGCGGCCGCGAGCTCGGACAGCGCGCGATGACCCGCGAGGACGTCAGCTTCAGCTCGCAGGGCAGCCGCTGCGCGGCGTGGCTCTACCGACCCGAGAGCGAGCATCGCACCGAGGCTTGCCCGTGCGTGGTGATGGCCCACGGCTTCTCCGCGGTACGCGAGCAGCGCCTCGACGCCTACGCGGAGCGCTTCGCGCAGGTGGGCCTCGCCGTCCTGGTCTTCGACTACCGCCACTTCGGCGCCAGCGAGGGCGAGCCGCGGCAGCTGCTCGAGATCGCACGCCAGCTCGACGACTGGCGCGCCGCGCTCGCGTACGCGCGCGGGCTCGAGGGCGTCGACGCCAAGCACATCGCGCTGTGGGGCTCCTCGTTCTCCGGCGGCCATGTCGTCGCCATCGCGGCCGGCGATCCCAACGTCGCGGCCGTGGTCTCCCAAGCCCCGTACACCCACGGGCTGAGCGCGATCCGCGCCGGCGGTGCGGTCGCCGCGGCGCGGCTGGCGCTCGCCGGGCTACGCGATCAGCTCGCCGCGCTCGCCGGCCGCCCGCCGGTGACGATCCCCGCCGCCGGGCCACCCGGCACGCTGGCCGCGATGACCGCCCCCGAGGCCGAGCCCGGCTTCCGGGCGCTCGATCCCCCCGGCAGCACGTGGCAGAACCGCGTCAGCGCGCGCGTCGTGCTGCGCCTGGGCCTCTACCGCCCGTACGCGAAGTTCTCACGGCTGCGCTGCCCGGTGCTCGTCAGCGTGTGCGAGCGCGACTGCACCACGCCGCCCGGTCCCGCCGTGCGCGCGGCGGAGCGCTCGCCCAACGCCGAGCTTCTCCGCTACCCGATCGGGCACTTCGAGATCTACCTCGAGCCTCAGTTCGAGCGCACGGTCTCCGACCAGACCGAGTTCCTCGTGCGCAACCTAATCGGCGAGCCGCGGCCCGCAGCGGCCGCCGCTGCCTGAGACTCCGCGCGAGGAGCGCAGCGAGATTCTCAGGCTTCGGCGCCAGCCCGCCCCGCGCGCTCGGCCTCGCGGTCCTCACGCCCGCGGCGCAGGATCTCCTTGAAGCTGCGCACGCGAAAGATGAAGAACAGGGCCGCGAAGCCGACGGCGAAGGTCAGCACCGCGATCGCCACCTGCTGGCCGACCGAGTAGGCCGCGACCGTCGCCGCCGGCGCGGTGTCGGCGAAGACCTTGACCAGCAGCGCCTGGGCCACACCCGCGCCCTGCGGGGTGAACGGTACGACCGCCGCGAGCGCGTTGACCCCGAGCACGAGCAGAACGTTGCGCACCGATCCACCGACCCCGAACGCCTCGAGCAGGAACCAGAACGCGGTGAAGCGAAAGAGCCAGCCGATCAGCTGCAGCGCGAAGACCTCGCGCAGGTAGCGCCTGCGGTCGAAGACGATCGTCAGGCCCTGGCGCACCCGTGCCCAGAACGCCTTGACGCGGGCGGAGAGCAGCGCGAACGACACCATCGTCGCGACGCCGAGCGCGGTGATCAGGAACAGCGTGAAGCTCGGATGCGAGGCGAGGTAGGACAGGTCGAAGGCGTTGAGGCTCGCGAAGTCCGGCGGCTTGGGAAAGACGCCCTGGCTGAAGGCGAAGCTGAGGATCAGCACCGCCATCGCGACGTCGAAGCCCGCCTCGACGACGAAACTCGCACCGACGGCCGGGTAGCTCGACCGCGGCACCGACGTCCTGGTCAGGAACAGGCGCACGACATCGCCACCGCGGGCGGGGATCACCGCGTTGAAACCGTAGCCGGCGAAGTAGGCGCCCCAGATGTCGCGGTAGCGAAACGGCTCGCTCGGGTAGGCGGCGCGCAGGATGTGAAACGAAGCCCGCGCGCGCAGGCTGAGATAGACCGTGAAGGCGAGCAGCGCGATCATCAGCTGCCCGAGCTGGACCTCCGCGAGGCCCGCGAAGAAGCTCTCGACCGCGTCGAAGAAGGACGTGAACGACTCGCCGATGGCGGCGTGCTGGCGCACGCCGCCCACTGTACGAAGTCGGCACCTAGTACTAGTCGCCGCGGATCAGGCGCACGTCGACGCCGGCATCGACGTCGGCCCACGCCCGGTCGGCGGTGAGAAGGGGTCGCTCGAGGCGTGCGGCGAGGGCCAGACAGCAGCGGTCGGCAAGGGAGAGACCCAGCTTGCGGGTCGAGGCTCGCAGTCTTGCTGCGCGCATGGCGTCCTGCTCCGACAGCGGCTCGAAGCGGAGGCCAGACTCGACGAGCTGCTCACGCTCCACGCGGGGGTCTCCTTCTCGCTCCAGTAGGCGCTGGCAGACCTCGCTCCAGTTCACCGTCGAAACGGCGGTTCGGTTGAGCAATGGCCTGATCACGTCGGCGCCGTTCTCGTCGAAGAGGAAGGCCAGTAGAGCCGAGGCGTCGACTACGACCGGCTCGTCGCTCAGCCGTGCCTCTCGCGCCAGGCGGCGTCGCGCTCGTTCTCGCGCCGGGCCTCCTCGCGCCGCTCGGCGATCAGCTCGTCGACGACGCTGACGTCGGTGGCGAGGTGCTTCGACATGCCCTGCGCTCGGGCAGCTGCGGCCGCCCGGGTCTCGAGCACAACATGGCCGTTCTCCTCGATGAGGTTCAGCTCGTCCCCGGCGTCGATGCCAAGGCGGCGCCGGGTCGCGGCTGGGATGACGAGCCGTCCCTGGCGGCCGAGCGTGATGGTGGTCAGCTGACGATGTGACACGTTCTTCGAGTATGCCACGTCTTCCTAAGTTGCCAGGTCGAGTTCGCCGAAGCGTCACTTCAGCAGCCGCGACAGACGCCGGTCCTTGAGCACGCGGCCGCCGGTCTGATCGGCCGGGCAGTAGCAGAGCACGTAGTCCTTGAAGTGGATCGCCTCGATCGTCGTGCCACAGCGCGGGCAGGGCTCGCCCGCACGGCGGTGGACCTCGAGCGGCATCGGCAGCTTGTCGGGCACCGTCTCGCCGATCACCTGCTCGTAGTGCTCCAGCGCGGCGCCGAGGCGCTCGTCGATCGCCGCCCCCACGCGGGCGACCTCCTCCTCGCTCAGCTCCGAGCCCTTGCGAAACGGAGACAGGCACGCGCTCCAGAGCACCTCGTCGACCCATGAGCGCCCGATCCCGGCGATCGTGCGCTGGTCGCGCAGCAGCGGGTGCAGATGACGCGGCTGGTCCAGCAGCGCGGCGAGCTGCGCCGCGGGCGGCGTCGGCAGCGCCTCGGGGCCGAGGGTGGCGACCATCTCGTCGGCCTCGATCTCATCACAGCGCAGCAGCTTCGCCCACGCGCGCTGCTGGGTGCCGAACTCGCGCAGGCGCAGCTCGCGCCCGTCGTCGAGGCGCACGAGCAGACGCGACGCGCGGTCGCGCAGCGAGGCGCGCTTGTCCCAGACCTGCAGCCGCCCGGCGGACATCAGGTGCACGAGCAGGCACAGGTCGCCCAGCTCGACGATGAACATCTTCCCGCGCCGGCGCACGCCCTCCACGCGCGTTCCCGCGAGCGCGTCCAGCGCAGGCTCGAACGACTTCATCGTGACCATGCCCGGCGCCAGCGCCGACTCGACCCGGGCGCCCGTGATCGCGGCTGCGAGCCGCCGCGCCGCGATCTCGACCTCGGGCAGCTCCGGCATCGTCCGGAGGGGACGCGCTCCCCGCCTGCGCGGGCGCTAGGATCGCCGCCGATGCGACTGACCGCCATCCGGCGTTTGCGCGCGCGCCGCTGAGCATGCGGATCGCCGTCGCCGCCGACGAGCGCACCGGCGTGGCCGAGGCCGTCGTCGAGGAGCTGCGCAGCCGCGGGCACGAGCCCGCGCTGCACGGAGCGCTGACCAACGGCGAGCCGGCGGCCTGGGCCTGGGCCAGCGAGGCCGTCGCGCGCGAGGTCGCCGCGGGGCAGGCGGACCAGGGCGTGGTCTGCTGCTGGACCGGAACGGGGGCGGCGATGGCGGCGACCAAGGTCGCCGGGGTCCGCGCGGCGCTCTGCGCCGATGCCGAGACGGCACGCGGGGCGCGGCGCTGGAACGACGCCAACGTGCTGGCGATCTCGCTGCGGAGCACAAGCGCGGCCGTCATGTGCGAGATCCTCGACGGCTGGTTCGACGGCGCCCCGAGCGACGAGCACGACGACGTGGCCAACCTCCGCCACGTCGACGAGATCTCCTGACGCGGGGGCGCCGATGCCCGCCCCCGACATCGTCGACACGTCCGAGCAGGCAGCCGCTCTGAAGCGTCCACCGCTACTGGTGCTCGAGCCGCTCGCCGCCTACCTCGACGCAGAGGGGCTCGGCTCGGGCCCGATCGACGCGCAGCGGATCGGCGACGGGCACTCGAACGTCACCTACCTGCTCGAGCGCGGCGAGCGGCGCTTCGTCACCGTAGCCGCCGCGCTCAGCGCGACGGCAGCTTGCTGCGTACATAGCCGGTCGGCCGCGGCGTTCGCCTCGCTCTAGCCTGCCCCCCGTGACCCTGGTCCTGTGGGACATCGACGGTACGCTGGTCGACACGGCCGGCCACGGGCGCGATGCCTTCGGCGAGGCATTCTTCGCCGTCTTCGCCCGAGATGCCGATGTCGCCGCCGTCGCCATGTCCGGTCGCACCGACCACGAGATCGCGCTGGCGGTGCTCGAGTCCGCGGGCGTGGAGCAGGGCGATTCGCACCTCGAGCCGATGTTCGCGGCGCTGGCGACGGCACTCGCCGGGCGCCGCGAGCAGATCGTGCGCGAGGGCCGCGCGCTGCCCGGGACCCATGCGGCGCTGCAGGCGCTCGCCGCCCTGCCCGGCATCACCCAGTCCCTGCTGACGGGGAACATCGAGCTCAACGCAGCGCTGAAGCTTGGTGCGTTCGGGCTGGACGAGTACGTCGATCTCGACATCGGCGGCTACGGCTCCGACCACGGCACCCGCTCCGAGCTCGTGCGCGTAGCGCGCGAGAAGGCGCGGACGGTGCGGGGGCTGAGCGTCTCCGCCGCGGAAACGGTGCTGATCGGCGACACCCCGCTCGACGTCGCGGCCGCGCACAGCGCCGGCGCGCGAGCGGTCGCGGTCGCCACCGGCCCCTACGGCCGCGAGGCGCTCCAGGCCACGGGGGCCGAGGCGGTGCTCGACGGGCTCGACGACACCGACGCCGTGATCGGGGCGGTGCTGGGCTAACCGGCCACGATCGCCGCCACGCCGGCGAGTACAAGCGCGATCCCGGCGAGCTGCGATCGCTGCGGGCGCTCGCCGAGCAACGCCAGGGCGAGCAGCACGGTCACGACCGGATACAGCGAGGAGAGCACCGAGGCGAGGCTGACCAGGCCCTCGGTGGCGGCAAGCGTGAACAGCGCATTCGCCCCCAGGTCGAGCACGCCGACCGCGGCGATCGCGCCCAGGTGCCCGCGCGCGGAAGCGAGGTTCGGGCGCAGCACGACGAGCGCGCCCGCGACCAGCACCACGCTGACCACGCGGGCGACCAGCAGCGCCCACAGCACGCCCGCGTCGGCCGCCGAGTCGAGCCCGAGCATGAAGCTGCCAAAGCCGACCGCGGCGAGCAGCGCCAATCCCGAGCCCGCCGCCACGGTGCGGCTCGCCGTCGCCGCCTGCTCGGGCTCTGCCTCGCGCGAGGCGAGCACCACGCCCGCCAGCGCCAGCGCGATGCCCGCGATCGCCACGGCGCCCGGGCGGTCGCCCGTCGCGAGGCCGACGATGACCGGCAGCACCGGCGCGAGACCGCCGATCGGCGCGACGACCGCCATCGAGCCGACGGCAAGGGCGCGGTAGAAGGCGGCGAGGCCCACGATGCCGGCCATGCCCGCGAAGCCGGCGACCGCCACGCTGCCCGCGGCCGGCGGACCGCCCCCGGCGGCCAGCGCGGCGACCGCCAGCAGCACCAGCGCGACGCTCTGCGAGATCGCGAGCACGACGGCGACATGCAGCGTGCGGCTCTTGAGCCCGCCGACGAAGTCGGCGAGGCCCCACGACAGGCTGGCCGCCAGCCCCAGAACGACCGCGATCACGGGCTCACTGCCGCGGCACCCGGCACCCCGGGCCGGACGGGTTGGCTAGGCCGCCCCGGCGAGCTCGAGGCGCTCGATCACCGCGGGCTGCTCGGGTGCGTCGCCGGGACCGGTCGGCAGCCCCTCGATCGCGTCGACCGTCTCCATGCCCGACGTGACCTGCCCGAAGACCGTGTGCTTGCCGTCGAGCCAGGGAGCCTCGTCCTTGGTGACGAGGAAGAACTGCGAGCCGTTGGTGGCGGGCCCGGAGTTGGCCATCGCCAGCGCCCCGCGAACGATCTTGTGCCGGTTGAACTCATCCTCGAAGGTGTACCCGGGGCCGCCCGTGCCGGTGCCCAGCGGGCAGCCGCCCTGGATCATGAAGTCCTTGATGATGCGGTGGAAGGCGAGCCCGTCGTAGAAGCCGTCGGCGGAGAGCTTGCGGAAGTTCTCGACCGTCTTGGGCGCGTCGGCGTCGAAGAGCTCCAACTCGATCGCGCCGTGGTTTGTGTGCATCGTGGCCTGGCTCATCGCTTGGCGACCTCCAACCGGAGCTTCACGCCCCGGACTTCGTTTCCGGTGACCTTCTCGACTACCTCGCCCGCCCGCGCGGCGGGGACCTCGACGAAGCTGAAGCGCTCGAGCACGCGCACGTTGCGCACGTCCTCGCCGTCGAGGTGCGAGTGGGTGACGATCGCGCCGATAAGGTCGGCCGGCTCGAGCTCCTGCTTGCGTCCGCCGGCGACGAAGAGCTTGACCGTGTCGCCTCCCAGCTCGCGGCGCGGCTTGGTGTGGCGCGGACGCCGCGTCTGGCGCGGCTCGGCCTCCGCGCCCTCCGCGCCGCGGTCATGCTCGCGCGGCTCGCGATCCTCGTTCGCGGAGACCGCCTGCTCACGGCCCGGCTCGTGCGGCTCGGCAGCGGCCGGCGCCTCGGGCTCGCGCTGCCCGGCCGCGCCTTCCGCCTGGGTGGCGTCGGGTTCGCTTCGCGGGCCGCGTCGCGGCTCGCGCGCGGCCTGCTCGCCGCCGCTCTGCGACCACGGCGGGATGTCGGTGCCGGCGTGGCGCTCGATCGCGTCGAGGTCGCCACGCTGCTTGGAGGTGATCAGCGTGATCGCCCGACCGGTGTCCCCCGCGCGGCCGGTGCGGCCGATGCGGTGGACGTAGATGTCAGGCGAGTTCGGGATGTCGTAGTTGATGACGTGCGAGACACCCGTGATGTCGAGGCCGCGAGCGGCCACGTCGGTGGCGACCAGCAGGCGCTCGCGCCCGCCCTTGAAGGCGATCATCACGCCGTCACGCGCTCCCTGGCTCATGTCGCCGTGCAGCGCCTTGACCCGCAGCCCCTTGTCGCCGAGGCGGCGCGCGAGACGGTCGACGCCGATCTTGGTGCGCGCGAAGATGATCGCCTGCTTGGGGCGCTCGGCCGTGAGCACCTGGGCGAGGGCGTCGGGCTTGTCCTTGTCGGTCGTCTCGACGTGGAAGTGCTGGACGGTGTCGATGGTCAGCGTCGCCGCCTTGACCTTGATTGTCACCGGGTCGTACATTCGCTTCTCGGCGAGCTGCCTGATCGGCGGCGGCATCGTGGCCGAGAAGAGCGCGGTCTGGCGTCCGGACGGACAGCGCCCGAGGATCGACTCGACGTCCTCGAGGAAGCCGAGGTCGAGCATCTCGTCGGCCTCGTCGAGCACGACGTAGCGCGCCGAGTCGAGGAAGAGGTAGTGGCGGCCGATCATGTCCATCACCCGGCCGACGGTGCCGACGACGACCTGGGCCTCGTTGTTCAGCCGCGACGCCTGATCGCGGATCGGCGCGCCGCCGAAGACCGCAACGACCTCGATGCCGACCTTCTGCCCGTAGGCGCGCAGCGCCTGGGTGACCTGGATGCACAGCTCGCGCGTCGGGGTCAGGACGAGCGCCTGGACCTCCTTGTCCTCCGGGTCGAGCTGCTGCAGCATCGGCAGCCCGAAGGCCGCGGTCTTGCCGGTGCCGGTCTGAGCCTGGCCGATCACGTCGCGCCCGTCGAGCAGCAGCGGGATCGTCTGCTCCTGGATCGGCGTCGGCTGCTTGTAGCCGAGTTGTTCGAGGGCCTCGAGCAGTGAAGGGGCGAGGCGCAGGTCTGCAAAGGACGTCATCCGTTGAGTGAGACTAGTGGTCGTCCTGGAAGTACCGGCCGTGGCGGCGAGCGCCGCTGGGCCACACACACGTATCAGAGGCGTTGGGTGAGTGCCGCGTCATCATGGCGGCGTCCTCGGCACTCCATCCCGGCTCGCTCGGTGGGTGATCGACGTGCCAGCGCACCGACTCGCGGGGCGGCCACCTGGACGCCGGCGAGGCACCGGGGCCAGCCGCTGGCCAGCCAGCGAGAGATGACGCCAAGCTCGCGGGTGGCATCCCACTGCCACCCCCGGTAGCATGCGAGTATGAAGCTCAGCGTCAGCGTGTCCGAGGACGATGTCGCCCTGCTTGATGAGTATGCCCGGACGGCGGGCTTGCGATCTCGCTCCGCGGCCCTTCAACATGCGATTCGCCTCCTTCGACACGCCGATCTCGAGCAGGACTATGCCGCGGCCTGGGAGGACTGGGCTTCCTCGGGCGAGCAGGCCGCGTGGGAGAGTGCAATGGGCGACGGCCTGGCCGATGCGGCGAGGTGAGGTCCGACTGACCGACCTCGACCCGGCGCGAGGAAGCGAGGCGGACAAGCGTCGACCGGCGATCTTGGTCAGCAACGATCGCGCCAACGCGACCGCGGCCCGCTTGGGACGCGGCGTCGTCACCGTGGTCCCCGTGACGAGCAACGTCACGCGGGTCTTCCCCTTCCAGGTGCTGCTGCCGGCGGAGCTCACTGGCCTGCGAGTCGACTCCAAGGCCCAAGCCGAGCAGGTGCGCGCCATCTCAGTGACGCGCCTCGGACCCGTTCTGGGGCAAGTCCCAGCATCGATCATGGACCAAGTTGATGAGGCCCTTCGCCTGCATCTGCAGTTGTAGGGCTCGGCGATCGTCGCCCGGGCGGTCCGAGACCTCTCGTCTGCCCCAGCCGGCTGACGCGCCCAGCCTGTCCCTGCGCCGATCACCGCCAACCAGTTCTCATCGTCAGCTGCGGAGGCGCCGGCGGTACTCGCCCCGTCGAGCACTTGTGCATGGTCATGGGCGAGCTGAAGATCGCGGACGTCCGCGCTCAGGTCTCGCCGTCGTTCTCCACGGATTTCAGTGCTTCAGCGAGTTCACGCCGGCACGCGATGCGCCGTCAGCGCTTCACCTCGACGTCGATCGCCACCAGTCGGTGGTCGGAGGTGGGGAAGGGAAAGGTCCCTACGAGCCGGAAGAGCGGATCCGAGCTCGGCGGCCAGAACACCAGCCCGCCGCGCGGGCGCAGTCCCCGGCGGCTGGGCAGCACGTAGTCGACGCGCAAGTTGCCCGGTGCGCCGTCGGCGAAGTCGGCGGTGTCGAGGGCCGGATCACCGCGGTGCGTTGAATTCGCGCCGCCCTGCGCCTCCGACTGCTCGACGCCGCCCGCGCTGCGCGGGGTCGGGCGCGAGTCCACCCGCGGATCGTCGAGCAGCCGCCGGATGGCCGAATGGATGCTGTCGCCGTCGAACGGGTCGGAGTTCTGATCGCCGGCGATCACGAATCGCGCGCCCGGACGCAGCCCGCCGCGGCGGCCGGCATCGTCGTAAATGTAGCGGCTGCGGCGACCGGGATGGATGTAGTCTTCCCAGAAGCGGATCTCGTCGGCGTTGCGCAGGCCGTTGCGATCCTCGGGGCCGTCGAAGACCGGCGGCGTCGGGTGGCTGGCGAGCAGGTGCACGACCTCGCGTCCCACGATCACCGGAACGTCCCAGTGCGACTTGGACGACAGGCGCACCCGCTCGAGCTCCGCCGGGGAGAAGTAGTCGCCGGCCGCGGGCGTGGCCGGGTCGTCGGGCAGCCGCGCGCCGGGCATGTCGGCCCAGCGGAAGCGCTGGAAGGTCCGCGCGGAGCGCTCGTCGATCGGATAGCGCGAGTAGACCTGCATCGCGAACTGCCCCGGGAAGGCGCCGAAGCCGAACGCATCGTTGGGCCCGCCGACGGACCCGCTGTTGTCGAGGTCCAGGCCGGAGGGGATACCGGTGTTCGACGGCGCGGAGTAGCGGTAGCGGTAACGAATCGGCTGGGCACCGTTGCGCCCGACCGACAGGTAGTTGTCCTGGAACAGGCGCGCCGCGGTGCCCTGCGCGTCGTAGTCGAACTCGTTGACGAGCAGCACGTCCGGGCGCACGCGCTGTACGACCTCCGCCACGGCGCCGGCCTGCGTGTCGGCCGGCGTCGATAGGTCGCTGACGAGCTGCCCCTCGGCGTTGCGATTCAGCGACGCGTTGAAGGTGGCCACGCGGAGGGTGGGCGAGGAGCGCTCGTCGCGATCACGCCGCTCGGCGGATGCCGCGCCGGGAAGCATGAGCAGGGCCAGGGCGGCGACGATCCCGCTGAGCTGGATCGATGAGCGCATGGTGTCTCTCACGCCGCCCCGGAGATCCGATTGCGACGGGGTCTTCGCATCCATCCGCGCTGAAGCCATCTGCGCCTCCTTCGAGTGGTCTGGTTGGTCTCCCACGCCATCACGGTGCGCGGCGCGTGTGGTGACCGTGCCGTGAACCCCCTGCGCACCCGCGGCCACCCGGGCGAAGCCGTCAAGGGCCGGAGGGCGGCTCGGCGCGCATGGCGAGCAGACCCTTGTCCCGTCACCCGCGGTCGCTCGCTGAGCGTCTCGACCGCCCACTGCACTCGGGCTGGGTACGGGGGTGGCGACGCTGATCGGGCACCTGACCAACTGGTGCACGACGGCTATGCCTCCGACTCAGCGGTGACAACACCGCAGCCGCCTCACCCCGCGGCGAGCCGTGCGAGCAGGTGGGGGTCGCTGGGATCGATCCGCTCCAGGCCGGGCAACGGGTCGAAGTCCGCGTCGGTGCTGACGATCAACTCGATGCCTCGGTTGCGGGCCGTGCCCACATGGACGGCATCCCTCGTGTGCAGCTCAGCGTGCTCATCCAGCAGCGCCAGCGCGGCGTCGAAGTCCTCGGACTCCAGACCGTGCACCGGAATGCCCCATCGCCTTCCTCGCCGGCCCCGATGCCGGACACGTGACCGGACACGTGCTGCACGTCAACGGCGGCGCCCACATGGCCGGCTGACGGGGTCGCCGTGAGACGGGCCCCGGATCGCAACCGCGCGGTCACCACCCGATCACCACAGCAGGACGGTCCCGTCGGACCATGCGTGCTCGAGAGCCCTGAACCCGGACGGGAAAGTCATGACCTTCCTCATCAGCAGCCTTGGCAGCGCAGCACGTGGTCTCAGGG
>JBPCPD010000145.1:0-3740 GCA_050999535.1 Thermoleophilaceae bacterium | reverse complement strand
CCGGGCTGGCGCTGCTCGCCGGGGGCCACTGCGACGCGCTCGAGGGGCGTGTCCGCCAGGCGCTGCTGGCGCGCCACCGCCGGCCGCAGCCGCGCCTCGCCGCGGGCCACGCGCTCGCGCGCGCCGGCGCGACCGCGATGATCGACCTCAGCGACGGCTTGGCGACCGACGCGCGCCACATCGCGGACCGCAGCGGCGTGCGCCTCGAGCTCGACCTGTCGCGGCTGCCTATGGACGAAGGCGGCGCGGAGTTCGCGGCCGGCGCCGGCCTGGATGCCCTCGAGCTCGCCGCGACCGGCGGCGAGGACTACGAGCTTCTCTTCACGATCCCCCACGATCGCTGGGACGCCGCGCTGGCAGCCGGCGGGCTCGCGCTGACCCGGCTAGGCCAGGTGGCGGCCGGTGAAGGGCTCGGGCTCGCCGGCGCGGGGAGCGGCACTCCGCGCGGCTACGAGCACCTGTGAGCGCAGCGCCGCGAGGCGGTTGCGCTCGGCGCCCTGGGCCAGCATCGCGGCCGCCACCAGCGCGGGCTCGACGACGTACTCGTCACGCTGGACCTGTCCTTTCAGCACCTCGATCATCGAGGCTCCATCGTCTGCCGAGCGCGGCCGCTCCATCGAGGTCCAGCCTACCTGGACGGATGAACGCTCACCGCCGCGGCAGCGCCGAGGTCGTACCCCCCAGCGAGCCCGGTCCGGCGTAGCCGGCGGGCCCGCGCACCGAGTGGGTGTCGGGCACCGAGCCGGCGCCCTCGGGCGGCTTGGAGACGGCGATCGAGACGACCGAGCCGAGCACGCCCGCGAGCACGCAGCCGACCAGGACGAGCGGGAGGCCGACGTGCCCCCCGGCGACCAGCAGCAGCAGGTACCACGCGCCCCCGAGCGGCCCGACCGCAAGCGCGAGCGCGTCGTAGAGCACGACCAGGCCCGGCAGCAGCAGCCCGAGCGCGACCAGCGCCAGCGCCAGCTTGCGCGGCGGCGGTGGCTCCAGCAGGGTCGCCAGCATCCACAGGTGAACGGCCGGGGCGAGGATGAGCGCCGCGTAGGGATTGATCAGCCACAGCACGAGCGCGGCGAGTGCCAGCACGAGCGAGACGACCACCCCCGCCCCCGGTAGCGCCCTGTCGGCGAGCCCCGGGTAGGCGCGCAGAACGAGCAGGCGCAGGCCGATCCAGGCGAGCCCGACCGTGGCCGACACGAGTCCGAGCGCGGCGGCCTCGGCGCCACCGAGCGGAAATCGCTCAGGCGCGACCGGGGCCTGTGGCGGGGCAGGCACCGCGCCGGTGAGCACGAGCGCGTAGACCAGGGTCAGGCCGATCGCGAACGGGGCCACGCCCGCCGCCAGCCACAGCATCCAGGCGCCGACCGGCTCGCGGCGCCTGCGCGCGCGCGCGAACGCGTCCACGCTGCCCACCAGCGCCGGGAAGAGCAGCGCAAGCGCGAGCACCGACAGAACCCAGCCCGGCATCACCTGGCCGGCGACGATCACGTGGCCGGCCGGGCCGCGCTCGGGTGTGCCCCCGCCATCGAGAGCGGCGACCGAGCGCAGCAGCGCGCGCCCGAGGGCCTCGAGACGCCGCTCGTCGAGCTCGCCACCGGGGCTCTCGCCCGGCGGCCGTTCGTCGCCGGAGATGCGCACCGCGTCGAACCCGGCCGCCAGCAGCGGTCCCTGGCCCCCGACCCCGATCGGGAAGGCCAGCCGCGCGAGCTGGCCCGCCACGCTCGGGCGCCCGGCGACGCTGCCCACCTCCTGGCGCAGCGACTCGGCGACGGTGCGCCGCAGACCGATCCCGGCGGTGGTGGTGTCGTTGGACCAGGTCTCCAGGCGTGGTGGTCCCGAGCCGGTCGCGAGACCCGAGAGCACGATCACGCCGTCGATCAGCGCGGGGTCGCCGAGCGCCTCGGCCAGGCGCGTGGTGCCGCCTTCGCCGAGCGCCGACCCGTCGACCGAGGCGAGCACGAGCGTCTTCTCCGACGGCCTGCCCTCGAACACGCGTGCGATCTCGAGCAGCGCCGCGGTATCGGCGGCGCTGCCCGACGCGTCGGGGACGCCGGCGGCGTCGCGCGGCGCCACCACCACGAGCTGGCGGCGCGACTCGCCCGCGCGACGCCCGATCACGTTGACCAGCTGCTTGGCATCGTGCTCGAAGCGATCGGCCTCGACCTCGAATCCGCGCGCACGGAAGCGGCCCGCGACCAGGCGTGCGGCGGCGAGATCGCCGCGCGAGCCCGCGCGGCGGTCACGCGCCGCGGCCAGCACCGCCCGGGTCGAGGCAGCGGCCTGCGGGCCCTCGAAGACGACATCGGCGGCGAGCGCCTGGCCGAGCGGTCGCGGACGGCTCTCGAGCGAGAACATCGCGAGCACGACAGCCAGCAGGGCCGGCACGAAGGCGACCCGGTAGATCCGCGGCTCGATCACCCTGGTGCACTCAGCCCGCGCGGCATCCGACCAACCTACAATCTGTGCGGGCGCCGCCCGGCCGGTTGCAGCGCTCCTCGCATGGCATCGCAGGCCCCCCGCATCCTTCTCGTCGACGACGAGCGCTCGCTCCAGAAGCTGCTCGCCTATCCGCTGCGCAAGGAGGGCTATGAGGTCGTGCCCGCGCTCGACGGCCGCGAGGCGCTCGAGCGAGTCCGCGAGGGCAGCTTCGATCTGATCGTGCTCGACCTGATGCTCCCGCAGGTCGACGGGTTCGAGGTCTGCCGCCAAGTGCGCGCGCGCAGCTCGACCCCGATCATCATGCTCTCCGCCCGCACCGAGGAGATCGACAAGGTGCTCGGGCTCGAGCTCGGCGCCGACGACTACATCACCAAGCCGTTCTCCGTGCGCGAGTTCCGCAGCCGGGTCAAGGCCGTGCTCCGGCGCTCCCAGCTCGCCCGCGCCGAGGACCCCGGCGAGGAGCCGCTGCAGGACGGCACGCTTCGGATCGACTTCGAGAAGCGCTCGGTCACCCTCGCCGGCGAGCCCGAGCGGCTGACCTACGTGGAGTTCGAGATCCTCGCCGCGCTCGCGCGCCACCCCGGACGCGTCTACAACCGCATGGTCCTGCTCGAGCGGGTCTGGGGCGATGCCTCCTACCGCGACCCGCGCACCGTCGACGTGCATATCCGCCACCTGCGCGAGAAGCTCGAGACCGATCCCAAGGTCCCGGAGCTGATCCTCACCGTGCGCGGCGTCGGCTACCGCTTCCGAGACCGCCGGTGACCGGACGGCGTCGATCGCTGCCGGGTGTGCCCCGCCATCGGGTGCGCTCGCTGTCGCACAAGCTCGCGCTGCTGTTCTTCGCGATCACCGCTGCCGCGTTCTCCGTCCTCTACTTCTACGTCGTCCCCCAGCTCGGGAGCAACCTCGAGCAGCGCAAGCTCGACGCGCTCGAGCGGGTGACCCAGACGTCGAAGGCATCGCTGCAGGCGCTGATGGGCAGCCCGGAGGTCTCCGCCGACGAGCTCAACCGCCGCGTGCGCGCGCTCGCCGACGGGGCCGACGCGCGCCTGACCCTGCTCGGGGTCCAGCAGGGTCCCGACGGGCCCACGCGCAGAAAGGACCTGCGCTTCTACGTGATCAGCGACTCGAGAGCCGAGCGCGTGGTCCCCGAGAACGACGCGCTCGCCGCGGAGGCCGTCGTCACACGCCGCTCGATCCGCGGCCGCGGACGCCTCGGGGGCGAGGTGCTGGGCGAGCTCGCCCAACCGCCATCCTCCCCGGGCCGAATCGAACGGATGGGACTCCCCTCGTCGGAC
>JBPCPD010000122.1:0-7059 GCA_050999535.1 Thermoleophilaceae bacterium | reverse complement strand
ATGGACGGCGTGCTGCGCTTCCGGATCATCCGCCAGCTCCCGGGTGCTCCCGAGGCTCCCCCCAGCCCCGAGTCGGCGCAGATCAGCGATGAGAACGAGGGCGGCGTTCGCTTCGCCGCCCGCGCGGCCGCCGACGCACCGCCCGACCACGGCTGACACCCCGCCGCGCGGCGTCGTTCGCACAGCCACCGGCGCGCAACGGCGTGACGTGTGCAACGGGTCCGTCACAACTTGCGGAAAGAGCAGCCTCCGCACGGGCGATACCGCCCATGCGAGCCGATCGGGTTTGTACTCTCGCTCGTCCACCCCAGACCTCCGAGCTCGACAGAAGGAGCGCCCTCATGGCAACCACCAACATCAACCGCGTCGTGATGACCGGCAACCTCACGCGTGACCCCGAGCTGCGCTCGACCCCGAGCGGGACGTCGGTCTGCTCGCTGCGCGTCGCCTGCAACACCCGCCGCAAGGACGCCTCCGGCGACTGGGTCGACAAGCCCAACTACTTCGACGTCACCGTCTGGGGCGCGCAGGGCGAGAACTGCTCCACCTACCTCGCCAAGGGCCGTCCGGTCGCCCTCGACGGGCGTCTCGAGTGGCGCGAGTGGCAGGACAAGGAGGGCAACAAGCGCCAGTCGATCGACATCATCGCCGACTCGGTGCAGTTCCTCGGCTCGCGCGAGGGCGGTGGCGGCGGAGAGGGCAACGGCTCGCAGTTCACCCCCCAGAGCGACGTCCCGGCCGATCAGGCCGACTTCCAGCGAGCACCGGCCGGCGGAGGAGGCGAGGACGACATCCCGTTCTAGCGAGCACTCGGCCCCGCTCGCCCGTTAGCATTGCCCTCGGTTGGAAGCCTCGATGCCGGAAGGAGCTCGTGATGGCGCAGGCCATCCTGCTGAAGTCGGTCGACACGCTGGGCGAACGTGGAGACGTCGTGGATGTCGCGAGCGGCTACCTGCGCAACTTCCTCGTGCCGCGCAAGCTCGCCGAGCCCGCGACGGCCGGCTCGATCGCGGCGGCGCAGCGCAGGCACCAGGAGGCCGAGCGTGCCGCCGCAGAGCAGATCGAGCGTGCGCAGGAGACCGCGACGCTGCTGCGCAAGACCGTGCTCACGATCTCGCACCAGGCGGGCGACGACGGGCGCCTGTTCGGCTCGGTGACCGCCCAGGACGTCGTCGACGCCGTACATCAGGCGCGCGGGCTGAAGATCGACCGGCGCCGGGTACACCTCAACGAGCCGATCCGGACGACCGGAACGCACGCGGTCGACGTCGAGGTGGGCGACGGGGTCCTCGCCTCGGTCAAGACGATCGTCACGGGCGGTTAGGCGTCGCATCTCGGCGTCCTCGGTCGCTCGCGTGCGAAGCACGCGTCGCTCCCTGCGTCCTTGAGCTGCTCGCCTCTCCGGCCGTGACCGCTCCCAACAGTTGTTACTACTTCTCCCGTAACCGCTCTCGGAGCGTTCCCGGCGCCGAGCTCGGCTGTGCCTTGACCGCGCCCGGTGGTTTCTGCTCCCGCCGGGGGGCCCGCTGATGGCCATCGCCACCGCTGCCGAGAACGGCGCCGGGGTGCCTCCCAACGACGAGCAGGCCGAGGTCGCAGTGCTCGGTACGATTCTGCTCACAGAGCAGGCACTCGACCAGATCTTCGTCGACCTCAAGCTCTCCGCCGAGGACTTCTACCGGCCGCGCCATCAGCTGATCTTCCGCGCGATGCTCGCGCTCAAGGAGAAGGCCGAGCCCGAGGCGGTCGACGCCATCACCGTCTGCGACGAGCTCTCGCGCGCCGGCAAGCTCGCCGAGGCCGGTGGCACGTCCTACGTCCACGCGCTGCCCACGATGGTCCCCGCGGCGGGCGCCGTGCGCGACTACGCGCGAATCGTCGGCGAGCACGCGATGCTGCGCCGGCTGCTCGACGCCGCACGCGAGATCCAGACCCGCGTCGCCGCACGCGGCGGAGACCCACGCGAGCTCGTCGAGCAGGCCGAACAGGCGATCTTCCGCGCCGGCCACCACGACGAGTCGAGCCAGCTGCGCTCGATCGAGGACGTGCTGCACGAGGAGCTCGACAAGCTCGAGCGTCTCTCCAAGGAAGGGCAGTCGCTGACCGGCACGCCCTCCGGCTACCACGACCTCGACGACATCACGGGCGGCTTCCAGCCCGGCAACCTGATCGTGCTGGCCGCGCGCCCGGCGATGGGCAAATCGGCGCTTGCCACGAACATCGCCGAGAACGCCGCCGTCGACCACAACCGGGCCGTCGCGCTGTTCTCGCTCGAGATGTCCGAGGGCGAGCTCGCCCAGCGCTTCATCGCCTCACGGGCGAAGATCGGCGGCGAGTCGCTGCGCAAGGGCCGCGTCAAGAGCGAGCAGTGGCCGAAGGTGCTCAAGGCCACCGAGAAGCTCACCCGCGCGCCGCTGTTCATCGACGACTCGAGCGACATCGGCGTGCTCGAGCTGCGCGCGAAGGCCCGCCGCCTGCACCAGCGTCATCCGCTCGGGCTCTTGATCGTCGACTACCTCCAGCTGATCCGGCCCGAGGACCCCCGCGACGGCCGCGTCGAGCAGGTAGGCAAGATGAGCCGTGGGCTGAAGATCCTCGCTCGCGAGCTGCACATCCCCGTGATCGCGATCTCCCAACTCTCGCGCGCGGTCGAGGCGCGGCCCGACAAACGGCCGATGATGGCCGACCTGCGGGAGTCGGGCAACATCGAGCAGGATGCCGACCTCGTGATGTTCGTCTACCGCGATGACTATTACAACCCCGAGACCAGCGAGAAGCCCGGCGTCGCCGAGCTGCTGATCGGCAAGCACCGCAACGGTCCCGTCGGCTCGGTCGAGCTGACCTTCCTCGACCGCTATCCGAAGTTCGCGAGCATCTCCCGTGACCGCGCCGAGCCCTCCGGTGTCGCGTGAGCGTCTTGCGTCCGGCGCCGGAGCCCGCCGAGGGCGGCCAGCCCGCCTGCCAGCTGGGCATCTGCGACGGCAGCGGCTGGATCCTGCGCGAGGACGACACGACCGAGCCCTGCGCCTGCCGCGAGCGCATGATCGGCGCTGCGATCAGCCGCGGGATGGGAACCGGCGTGCCCAAGCGCTTCCGCGGGGTGTCGTTCGAGCGCCGCCCGATCGCCGCGCTCGACCCCTTCGTGCTGCGGCCCGTGCGCGACTACATCCGCGATATCGAGCGGAGCCTCGACGGCGGGCACGGGCTGTGGTTCGCCGGCGATGTCGGCACCGGCAAGACGTCGCTCGCGATGCTCGTCTCGCTCGCCGCCGAGCGCGCGGGACGCTCGGTGGCCGTCTACCCGGTCACACGTCTGCTCGCCGAGATCAAGGACACCTACGACAGCCAGACCGGCGGCAACTACATGCGGCTTTTCCGGCGCCTGTGCGCCGTCGACCTGCTGCACCTCGACGACCTCGGTGCCGAGAAGCCCACCGACTGGGCGCGCGAGCAGCTCTACGCGATCGTCAACGAGCGCTGGCAGGACGAGCGCTCGGTGATGCTCACCACCAACGTCACCGATCTGGACGAGCTGCGCGCACGGGTCGGCGCGCGCACGGTCTCGCGACTGCTCGAGATCTGCGACGAGCCGTCGAACATCATGGGTCCGGACCTGCGACTCCACTCCGCCGGCTGAGAATCGGGTCCGGTGCTCGCGCGACCGGCGATCGCCCTGCGCTCCTCCCGGCCGGCGCTCCCGGCACCCGCCTAGACTCGTATCGATGCCGGGGCTGGTGATCGTCGGCGCTCAATGGGGCGACGAGGGCAAGGGAAAGGTCGTCGACCTCCTCGCCGAGCGCGCGGACGCCGTCATCCGCTTCCAGGGCGGCAACAACGCGGGGCACACGATCGTGCGCGGCGACGAGGTGTTCAAGTTCCACCTCGTCCCGTCGGGAATCCTCTACCCGGGCCGCCCGTGCGTGGTCGGCAACGGCGTCGTCGTCGACCCGCGGGTGCTGACCGACGAGATCGACGGCCTGCGCAGGCGTAACGTCGACCTCAGTGGCCTGCGGATCTCCGCCAACGCCCACCTGATCATGCCCTACCACCTGCTGCTCGACCAGGCCGGCGAGGCACGCCTGGGCAAGCGCGAGATCGGGACGACCAAGCGCGGCATCGGGCCCTGCTACGCAGACAAGGCGGCCCGCCTGGGCATCCGCGTCCAGGACGTGCTCGACGAGAAGATCCTCAAGCAGAAGATCACCGCGGCGATCGAGCCCAAGCGCCAGGCGCTGCGCGACTACGCCAAGGACCCGCTGCTCGACCTGCACACGATGACCGAGGACTACCTCGCCTTCGGCCACCGCCTCGCGCCGTACATCGCCGACACGCCGCCGATCGCCTGGCGCGCGCTCGACGAGGGCAAGCTGGTCGTCTTCGAGGGCGCCCAGGGCACGCTGCTCGACATCGACCACGGAACCTATCCGTTCGTGACCTCGTCAAATCCCGTCGCGGGCTCGGCCTGCGTCGGCGCCGGCGTCGGCCCGAGGTCGATCGACGAGGTCTGGGGAGTCGCCAAGGCCTACTGCACGCGCGTCGGTGCGGGACCGTTCCCGACCGAACTGCACGACGCCGTCGGGCAGCGCACCCAGAACGCGGGGGGCGAGTTCGGCACGACCACCGGGCGCCCGCGCCGCTGCGGCTGGATCGACCTCGTCGCGCTGCGCTACGCGGCCCGGGTCAACGGCCTGACCGGGCTCGTGATCACCAAGCTCGACGTGCTCACCGGCATCGAGCCGCTGCGCGCCGCGGTGCGCTACTCGGGACCCGAGGGGGCGAGCTTCGACGACTTCCCCTACCACCAGTCGGTCCTGCATCGCGCGCGCGGCGACTACGAGGAGCTGCCCGGCTGGGACGAGGACGTCACCGGCGCCCGCACGCTCGCCGACCTGCCCGCCAACGCCCGCGCCTTCCTCGAGTTCATCGAGCAGCGCCTGGACACCCCGGTGGTGATGGTCGGAGTCGGACCCGGCCGCGAGCAGATGATCTGGACCGCCGCCGCCGACAGCGTGCACTCGCGCGCGCGCGTCGCCTGACGGTGGTCCCGCAGGAGAGCTGGACCGCGCATTGTGCGATCAGCAGGGCGCGGGGTCGAGACGACCAGCGCGAGCGTAACGCTCCGCGGGCGCCGTCTGACCCCGTCCAGCCTGCTGGGCCTCGCCGGTATGTCGTCGCTTGCGCTCCCGTAAGCGTTCGTGCATGCTGATGGGGACGTGGAAGGCTTTCCGGTCAGCGTCGCACCTGGGCGAGATGCCGACCTGGACGGGGCTGGCCGCGAGACGCGCAACTCGTTCTCCGATGCCCGGACGCGAGCATTCGTCCACTTGGTTATCGCGCAGGCGGTTCCGTTCGCGGGCGGCGCACTGCTAGGCGATGCCCTGGGCTTGCCAGTACTTGTGGTGGCCCTCTTGCTCGCCTTCGGTCTTGCAGGTTGGGACCTTGCCCACCGCAACCGAAGACTCGCGGGACGCGACCTCGCGCTGCGTGAACGCAGCATGGCACTGGGCCTCGCGATCGCGATCGGTGAGCAGCTCTATCTCGTCCTGCCACCACTCGGGCATGCCATCGCTACCGGCGAGTTGGCAGAGATCGAGGGCATGGCAGCTATCGCCGGCGTGACATCGATCGGTGTTGGACTTCTGGTCGCGGCCGCAGTTGGACGACGCGTGGCCGGTGGTCATCTCTGGTCGGCGGGCGCGCTCACCCTTTCCGTGATGACCGCCGTTCTCGCTGCGTTCTGGCTGGTCGAGTCTGACCGGGGGCTCGTGGCGGACGCCGTTGTTTCACTGCCGCACCTGGTTGAGGATGGAACTCTGTCCCAAGAGGCACGAGGGATGTACACGGTGACCTTTGCGCTGGGATTGCTCCTCCTGAATCCGCTGTTCTGGGCGCTCGTCCAGCCAAAAGTCGGCGCTGGCGGTTACCTAACTGCACAGTTCATGGCGGGCATAGGCGCGTACGGGCTAGCCCTGCTGATCATGGTGCCGGCAGGGGCGCGCTCAGTCCCCGAAGACGCCCAGCTCATCGCCGGCCTGAGCGCGCTACTTGCTGGCTACCCGGTCGTGCTGGTCGCCTGGGTCGCTAAGCGTCGCCGCTGGGATCCAAGCGAGCAAGCCCGGCGCCAACCCTTCAAGCGGTTCGGCACGCTCGCGCTCATAGCCCTTTCGGGTGGCACCCCCGGCGCGGCAATCTGCGATGTCTTGGCTGCGAAGCGTCGTGGGTGGCGATCGGACGAGGAGGTCCGGCGTACGCCCTTCGAGCGTCTCGGCACCTTCGCACTGAACTTTGGCTGCATCGGCGGGCTGGTTCTTGGTGCTGTGGTAGTTGCCGTGTTGTAGCGCTCCGGATGGCGGCCCCGCCACGTCAGGCTGCCAAGGACAGCCGCCAGGCCATGACCGACCTGCTCGACTCGGGCCAGCCAAGACTTGCGGGGTTACGTCCCGGACGCTTAGGGTGGACGACGCCACCGACAGAAGGGGATACATGCAGGACAAGGGCTTCCTTGGATCGCTGTTCGATATCGGATTCCGCAGCTTCGTGACGACGAAGATCGTTTCAGTACTCTTTGTCATCGCGATGGTGCTGAGCGCCATCTACACGCTCTTTTTGATCGCCACCGCGTTCAGCGCAGACAGCGGGGCGGGCATCGGTGTGCTCGTCTTCTCGCCGCTGATCTTCTTCCTGTTCGTTCTCTACTCGCGCGTGCTGCTCGAGTTCGTGGTCGTCGTGTTCCGGATCTACGAGAACACCTCGATCATGGCGACCGGCGCCATCCCCAGCGGTGGCCCGGGCGGTCCGCCCCCGGGCTTCGGCCCGCCCTCGAGCCCGGTGGCACCCGCACACGGCGGCGGTGGCCCCGAGGCTCCCCCAACGCAGGCACCTCCGGGGCCGCAGTCGCCGGCGAGCTAGGCTCAGGACCGACACTGCATCGGTTCCATTGGTGGGAGGTTGGATAGCCGACAGGGGATCGGTTCCGTATGGGGTGCCGACCGCCGCTTCGGTGCGGGCCGTAAGCGAGGGTAGAAACGGCGGGCGGGAGGGGAGTTGGCTTGGTCGGAC
>JBPCPD010000074.1:0-4617 GCA_050999535.1 Thermoleophilaceae bacterium | reverse complement strand
GCGCACGCCGATCTTCTCGCTCGGTGGCTTCGTCGAGCTGCTCCAGGACGAGGACCTCGACGAGGAGACCCGGCGGGAGTTCCTCGGCGAGGTCGCGGGGCAGGTGGCGCGCCTGCAGAAGCTCGCGGTCGACCTGCTCGACCTGTCGCGGCTCGACGCCGGGGCGGTGCAACTGACCCGCGAGCCGGTCGATCTCTCGGCGCTGACGCGCACGATCCTCGGCGAGTTCCGCCCGGCGGTCGCGCGCCACGAGACCGAGCTCGAGCTGCACCTGCCGTCCCGGATCCGGGCCAGTTGCGACCGGGAACGGGTGGCCCAGATCGTGCGTATCCTGCTCGACAACGCCATCCGTCACACTCCGGATGGAACGCACGTGACCGTGACCGCAGAAAGAGACAACGGCGCCGCCGAGCTGACGGTGGCCGACGAGGGCCCGGGGCTGTCCGACGCGGCCCAGGTCTTCGATCGCTTCTACACCGGCGATGCGACGCGCGGGGCCGGCCTCGGGTTGGCCATCGCACGCGAGCTCGCCGAGCGGATGGACGGCTCGATCCGGGCCGACCAGCCCACCCGCGGGGCGGCGTTCGTGCTCACCCTGCCGGGCGCCCCGGGCCGCCCCCAGGGGCCCGGTTCGTGAGCGTCCTCGGCGCCCGTGCCTCCGCGGCCGCCGCCGCGGCGCTCACGCTCGCCGCCCTCGCGGCGGGCTGCAGCAGCGACCGCGAGGGGGGCGCCGACCCGGGCTCCGGCGCGGCCGCCGCCCAGGAGCCCGGCGCCGAGCAGACGCGCACCACGCGCGTGCAGGTCGTCGAGGGCCTCGGGCGCCGCGGCGGGCTCAACGCCTCCTCGCTCTACGACCGCCTCGCACCGGGCGTCGTCACGGTCATCTCGATCTTCGGCGAGGGCTCCGCGAACCTGCTCGAGGAGGACGGCGGCGAAGCCGGCCAGGGCTCGGGCTTCGTGCTCGACGGAGAGGGCTTCGTCGCGACCAACGCGCACGTCGTGACCACTGGCGAGGCCACCGACGCCAAGCGCGCCGAGGAGGTCTACGTCGAGCTCTCTGACGGCAACCGGGTCAAGGCCAAGATCGTCGGTGACGATCCCAACTCCGACGTCGCGCTGCTCAAGATCGACCCCGCCGGTCTCGACCTGACCCCGATCGAGCTCGGGAGCTCCGGCGATCTGACCGTCGGCCAGCCCGTGGCCGCGATCGGCAGCCCGTTCGGCGAGCGCCAGTCGCTGTCGATCGGCGTCGTCTCCGCGATCGATCGTGCGATCGAGTCGCTGACCGCGTTCCAGATCGGCAACGCGATCCAGACCGACGCGGCGGTCAACCCCGGCAACTCGGGCGGCCCGCTGCTCGACGCCCGCGGTCGCGTGATCGGCATCAACTCGCAGATCAAGTCGGCCAGCGGCGGCGGCGAGGGCGTCGGCTTCGCGATCCCCGTCGACACCGTCCGCCGTTCGCTGCGTGAGCTGCGTGAGACCGGTGAGGTCGACTACGGCTACCTCGGCGTCACCTCTCAGGTCCTGTACCCCCAGCTGGCGGAGCGCCTCGACGTGACGGCCGAGTCGGGCGCGCTGGTGGTCGAGGTCGCCGAGGACAGCCCGGCCGCCGAGGCCGAGCTCGACGCGGGCGAGCCGACGATCTCCTTCCAGGGCCAGTCCGGCATCCCCTCCGAAGGCGATGTGATCGTGGCCGTCGAAGGCGAGCGCCTGACGCGCAGCTCCGATCTCGCGGACCTCGTCAGCCGCCGCGGCTCCGGTGAGAAGGTCGAGCTGAGCGTGGTGCGCGGCGACGAGGAGCGCACCGTCGAGGTCACCCTCGGCGAGCGCCCGGAGCAGGCGCCCGAGCTTCCGTAGCGCGCCGATGCGCGCGCTCGTCGAGGCGGTCGTGAGGAGGGTCACCATGGGCTGAGATGGCAGTTGCGGCGAAGAAGCTCGACGTGGAGGTCTGCTGATCGTGGCCGGGCCGGGGTCCGGCAAGACGCGGTGCTCGCGCAGCCGGGTCGCCTTCCCAACGCCACTGCGCCTCGGCGGCCGTTGGGAGCTGTCGCCGCCGCAGCCGGCGACGAGCAGGCGAGCATTCGTCGGGCAGAATTGAGCCGATGAGCAAGGTCGACGACTACCTGATTCTCGTCGAGGGTGGCCCACCCTCCAACTGCGGCGCCTGGTCGCCCGACGTCCAGGGCTGCGTGGCCCTCGGCGACACGATCGACGAAACGGTGCGGGAGGTGCGCACTGCGCTCGTCAATCACTTCGAGCTCATGCGCGAGCATGGCGAGGCCATTCCTGAGCCGACAGGCCCCGGCGTCTATCTCAAACGGGCGACCGCGGCGGCCTGAGCCTGGATCGACGATCTCGGGGCGGGGATCGTCGCCGGATGGCCGACGCCACGCTACAAGCCGGGGTCCTGCGCGAGCTCGATGCGGGCATCGCCCGGCTCTCCGGGTAACGTGCCGCTCAGTGGAGCGAGAGAGCCACGATGTCGCGCTCAGCATCCCGGCCTCGCCCGGCTACCTCGTGCTCGCGCGGCTGGCGCTGTCGGCCGTCTGCCGCCTGACCGCGCTCGAGGCGGTCGAGGTCGCCGACCTCAAGCTGGCGATCACCGAGGCGGCGAACGAGTTCGTCGAGGACGACGGCGCAAGCGCAGCCGAGCGGACGATCGACTTCACGTTCGGGCTCAGCGACGGCCGGCTCGTGCTCACGCTCGCCGGTGAGCGGGCGAGCGCGGCCACCGACCAGGAGCTCAGCCGTGCGATCATCGAAGCGACCGTCGAGGAGTCGCACTTCGGCGCGGGTGAGACCGTGCTCGTCAAGCGGCTGTGACGCCACACGACCGGCCGCGTATGGTCCAGGCCCGCCGATGAGCTCCGAACCCCAACTCGTGCTGGTCTCCAACCGTGGTCCCGCAACCTTCGAGCGGGCCGAGGACGGCACGCTGGCGCCCCAGCGCGGCGGCGGCGGCCTGGTCACCGCGCTGACCGGGCTCGTGCACCATCGCGACGCGTTGTGGGTGGCCTCGGCGATGTCCGAGGAGGACCACGAGGTCAGCCGCGAGCACGGCGGGCGCAGCTTCGACTGCGAGCTCGACGACGTGACCTATCGCATCCGCCTCGTCGAGTCCGAGCCCGAGGCCTACGAGCGCTTCTACAAGGTCGTCGCGAACCCGATGCTGTGGTTCATCCAGCACTACCTCTGGGATCTCTCCAACGCCCCCGACGTGGGCCGCGCCGAGGTCGAGGCCTACGAGCACGGCTACCGGGCGGTCAACCACGATCTCGCCGAGGCCGTGCTCGAGGAGATCGCCGACTACGAGACCGCCGTCGTGATGCTCCACGACTACCACCTCTACACCGCTCCGCGCGAGATCCGCGCGGCGCGCCCGGACGTCTTCCTGCACCACTTCGTCCACATTCCCTGGACCCAGCCCGACGCCTGGCGGGTGCTCCCGAGCAAGATCCGCGAGGACATCTACTCGGGCATCCTCGCCAACGACATCGTCGCCTTCCACACGCGCGCCTACCGCGACAACTTCCTGCTCTGCTGCCGCGACCTGTGCTCGCTCGACGTCGACGAGCGCGAGTGCATCGTGCACGTCGACGGCCGAGAGGTATGGGTGCGCGCCTATCCGCTGCCGATCTCCGCGGAATCCTTCCGCCGCACCGCACAGCGGGCCAAGGTGCACGAGTACGGGCGCCAGATCCAGCGTCGCCGGCGCGAGCACCTGATCCTGCGCGTCGACCGCGCCGACCTGTCGAAGAACATCCTGCGCGGCTTCAGCGCCTTCGACCTCTTTCTCGAGCAGCACCCCGAGTTCCTCGAGCAGATCACGTTCATCGCCCATCTGATCCCGTCGCGCCAGGACATCGCCGAGTACGCCGAGTACCTCGAGCGCATCGAGGCGCTGGTCGCGGTGGTCAACCACCGCCACGGCACGACGGACTGGATGCCGATCGACCTGCGCCTGCGCGAGAACCTCGAGGAGGCGATCGCCGCCTACAAGCACTACGACCTGCTGATGGTCAACGCGATGTTCGACGGCATGAACCTGATCGCCAAGGAGGGGCCGCTGGTCAACGAGCGCCACGGCGTCTCGCTGCTGAGCGAGAACACCGGAGCCCACGAGGAGCTGTCGGAGTTCGCGCTCTCGGTCAACCCCTTCGACGTCCAGGAGCAGGCCGATGCGATCCACCGCGCGCTGACGATGTCCTCGACCGAGCGCTCCTGGCGCGCCGAGGGCCTCAAGCGCATCGTCGAGGCGCGCGACCCCGGCGACTGGGTCGACGATCAGCTCGCCGACATCGAGCGCAAGCGACGCGGGCAGGTTCAGGCGGGCGGTTAGGAAGCTTCGAGAAACAAGTGTGCGGTTTGGGTGCCCGATCCGGGGATGCCAGACGGCGCGCTCGAGCGCAGCGATACCAGTGGTATCGCGAGCTCGGGGGTGGTGTCTGGCGCCGCGGGCGGGTGCCCAAACCGTGCTCTTGTTGATCGACGCTTCCTTTAGCGGGGAGGCGGGTTGGGCGCGAACTAGCCGGCCCGCGGTGCCTCGGGCGGGTTCGGCGGCGGCTCGGCGGGCGGTGCCGCGAGCGGGGTGGGCGGCTGGGGCTCGGTGCGCGG
>JBPCPD010000231.1:0-7006 GCA_050999535.1 Thermoleophilaceae bacterium | reverse complement strand
TGATGGACCTGCCGGCCCGACCCGCTGCGATGGCCGAGCTGCAGGCCGCCTCTGCCGTCGGCCAGGGGCCGCTCTACCGCGTCTACAGCGAGCTGCTCGCCGCGCGCGAGGTCCGCAGCGCGCAGGTTCTGTTGACCTTCTTCGACCTCTCCGCGCGGACCCACTACCTCAACGCCCGCAACACGCTGCGCACGCTGCTCGGATGGCGCGTGCTGCCGGTCATCAACGAGAACGACACGACCACCACCGACGAGATCTCGTTCGGCGACAACGACTTCCTCGCCGCTCAGGTGGCGATCCTGCTCGGCGCCGACCGGCTCGTGCTGCTGACCGACACCGACGGCCTGCACACCGCCGACCCGAGCCGCGACCCCGGCGCGGAGGTGATCGAAGACGTGCGCCGCTTCGAGGACCTCGCGGGCCTCCAGATCGGCTTCTCGGCATCGCCGATCGGGTCGGGGGGGATGCGGTCCAAGGTCGTCGCCGCGGAGATGGCCACCGCCGCCGGGATCTCGACCACGATCGCCCGCGGGACCGATCCGGTCGCGCTCGCGGCGGCGCTCGGCGGGCAGCGCGCGGGCACGCGCTTCCACCCGCAGGCGGGCCGGGTCTCGAGCTTCAAGCTGTGGCTGCGCTACGCCAAGCCCAGCCACGGCAGCCCGACCGTCGACGCCGGCGCCGAGCGGGCGCTGCGCGAGCGCGGCACCAGCCTGCTGCCGGTGGGGGTCGTTGCGGTCAGCGGTGAGTTCCACGCCGGCGACGCCGTCGCGGTGCTCGCTGCCGACGCCGATGCGCCGGTCGCACCGCAGCGGCCGATCGGCAAGGGCATCGTCAACTACTCGTCTGCCGAGCTGCGCCGGATCCAGGGGCTGAAGTCCGAGGCGGTGCGGGACCTGCTGCCGCGCGCGGCCGAGGAGGCCGTTCACCGCGACTACTTCGTCCTGGAGTAGGGCGGCGGTACCGGTCCGGGTATCCTCGTCCGATGGCCACCGCCGTGGCATCCGTGCGCGACGTCTGCCTAGCTGCGCGAGCCGCATCGCGGGAGCTGGCCGTCTCCGCGGGCTCGCAGCGCGATGCCGCCCTCGAGGCGATGGCCGCCGCGCTCGAGACGCGCACCGAGCAGATCCTGGCCGCCAACAGGCTCGACCTCGAGCAGGGCGCCGATGACGAGCTCTCCGCATCACTGATCGATCGGCTGACCCTCGATGAGGGCCGTCTGGCCGCGATGGCCTGCGACGTGCGCACGATCGCGGCGCTGCCCGACCCGGTCGGGGAGACGATCGAGGGCCACCGGCTCGAGAACGGCCTCGACGTCCGGCGCGTGCGCGTGCCGTTGGGCGTCGTTGCGGTCGTCTACGAGGCGCGGCCGAACGTGACGATCGACTGCTCCGCGCTGTGCCTGAAGTCGGGCAACGCGATCGTTCTGCGGGGCTCCTCGATGGCCGCGAACTCCAATGCGGTGCTCGCCGAGGTCGCAGCGGGCGCCGTCGCGTCGGTCGGGCTGCCGGCCGCGGCGGTCTCGATCGTCGCCGGTGGAGGGCGTGACGAGCTGCGCGAGATCTCGACTCAGGACGGCGCCGTCGACCTGATCATCCCGCGTGACGGCGAGGGCCTCAAGCGCGCGCTCAAGGCACACGCGACGGTGCCGGTGATGTACGCCGCCTCGGGTAACTGCCACGTCTACGTCGACGAGAGCGCCGACCTCGAGGACGCGCGCGCGATCATCGTCAATGCCAAGGTGCAGCGCCCGAGCGTCTGCAACGCCGCCGAAACCCTGCTCGTGCACTCCGCGGTCGCCGAGCGCTTCCTCCCGCGCGTGCTGGTCGAGCTGCGCGGGCGCGGGGTGGAGCTGCGCGCCGACGAGCGCGCTCGGGCAGCGGCCGGCGATCTGGCCGACTCGCTCGGCGAAGCCACCCAGGCCGACTGGGAGACCGAGTACCACGCGCTGGTCCTGGCGGTGGGGGTCGTGGACTCAGCCGAGGAGGCGATCGAGCACGTCAATCGCTACGGCTCGGGCCACTCGGAGGCGATCGTGACCGGATCGACGGCCGCCGCGCAGGCGTTCACCGGCGGCGTCGACGCGGCCTGCGTCTACGTCAACGCCTCGACGCGCTTCACCGACGGTGGCGTCTTCGGCATGGGCGCGGAGATCGGCAACTCGACCCAGAAGCTCCATGCCCGCGGCCCGATCGGTGTGCGCGAGCTGTGCAGCTACAAGTTCGTCGTCGAGGGCTCCGGCCAGGTCCGGGAGTAGCGCCGCTGCGTCTCGGGATCCTCGGCGGCGCGTTCAACCCCCCGCACGTGGGGCACCTGATCTGCGCCCAGGAGGCCCATGCGCAGCTGGGCCTGGATCGTGTGGCGCTGGTCCCGGTCGGCCGGGCGCCCCACCGCGAGCTCGAGCAGGATCCGGGCGCCGAGGTCCGCGTAGCGCTGTGCGAGGCCGTCGCTGCCGCCGACGAGCGCCTGGAGCTCTCGCGCGCCGAGGTCGACCGCCCCGGGCGCTCCTACATGGCCGATACGCTCGCGCTGTTGCGTGATGCGGCGCCCGACGACGAGTTGACGCTGATCCTCGGGGCCGACCAGGCGGCCGCGCTGGCCTCCTGGCACGAGCCCGAGCGGGTGCTCGAGGTTGCGCGCGTCGCGGTGGCCGCACGCGAGGGGCTCGACCGCGAGCAGGTGACCGAGCGCCTGCGGGGGCTCCCCGGCGCCGAGCGGATCGCGTTCTTCGACATGCCTCGAATCGATGTCTCGTCCTCGCTCGTGCGCGAGCGTGCCGCATCCGGCCGCCCGATCCGCTATCTCGTATCTGACGCAGTGGCCGATCTGATCGCAGCCCGAGAGCTCTACTGCCCACCGGCGCGGGCGCGGGCGGGGCACGCATGAGCAATCCCGAGCCCGCCTCCGCCGACCGGCCGGAGACGATCGATGCCGTCGCGCTCGCCGAGCGCATCGCCGCGATCGCCTCCGACCGCAAGGCGATCGACGTCCGCCTGCTCGACCTGCGCGGAATCGTCGGCTACACGGACTTCTTCGTCGTCTGCTCGGGCAACACCGAGCGCCAGACCAAGGCGATCCACGACGCGATCTACCAGGAGCTCAAGGACACTGACCGCCTGCTGCCGCGGCGCGCGTCGGGCGCGCGCGAGGCGCGCTGGATCGTGCTCGACTACCTCGACTGCGTCGTGCACATCCTCACCCCGGAGGCGCGCGAGTTCTACCGCCTCGAGACGCTCTGGGGTGAGGCGCCCGCGCGCTCGGTGGAGTAGGACGGGCGCGGCCCTTCCGGCCGTCCCGTATGCGAACATACGTTCGTGTACGGTGCTCTCTCTCGACCGACCAGAAAGGCAACATCGCCGAGCAGGCAGTGGCACTCGCCGCTGACGAGATCGATGCCCTGGCTGCGTTCTGGCCCGATACCGATCCTGTTACCTGTTGCGGATCGCACGCGTCGCCGGCCGGCGGCAGATCCAGCTTCGGCTCGCGCCGACGCGGAACGGTCAGCGCGGCGCCCTCGTGTGGGCGCGCGAGTTCGGGTTCACGACGATAGACTGGGGCGCCTCTGGGGCTGTAGCTCAGCCGGAAGAGCGCCGGCGTGGCACGCCGGAGGCCGGGGGTTCGAGTCCCCCCAGCTCCACTCCCGTCGCACCCGTCGGTGTGCCACGCGACCGCCTCGCGCGGGCTGATGGAGGGCAGCGCGGCGGCGAGCGACATCGTCATCGTCCTGGCCACGGACGCGGCGCTGACCGCGGTCTTCGCCCCGCTGACCACGCGCCAGTACCGCACGCGGGGCTGAGCTCGGCTCCGCCAGACAAAGAGTCGCATGGCGGCGCGCCTATGCAATGCTCAGGCAATGACGGACGCCCCGAAGCCCGACGACCTCCTCCTCGGCGACGCCGCACGCGCTATCGGCGTCAGCGCTGACACGCTGCGGCGCTGGGAGCGGGCGGGCAAGCTGCACACCGAGCGCGACGCCGCCAACCGGCGGCGCGTGTCGTCGGCCGAGATCGAGCGGCTCGCCGGACACCCCCGGCGCCACGATGCCGGCGACTCGCTCTCGGCTCGCAACCGCTTTCCGGGCACCGTGCGTTCGGTCGAGGTCGACGGGGTGATGGCGCTCGTCGAGATCGAGGCGGGCCCGCACCTCGTCACGGCCGCCGTCACCCGCGACGCTGTTAACGAGCTCGGGCTCGCCCCGGGAGTGCCCGCGACCGCGACGGTGAAGGCGACCTCGGTGATGATCGAGCGGGCGTCTGATTGATTCCCGCGCTCCGCTCGCTCGCCGTTCTCGCCAGCGCGTTCGCGTTCGCGCTCGCGGGCTGCGGTGATGATGTTGGCGGCGGCGACGGCGGCAAGCCGCGGCTCACGGTCCTGGCTGCGGCCTCGCTGACCGAGGCCTTCGAGCAGTACGGAGGGCAGTTCGACGCCGCGGCGGTGCGCCTGAGCTTCGCCGGCTCCGACGAGCTCGCCGCGCAGATCCGCCAGGGCGTCGAGCCCGACGTCTACGCTGCGGCGAACACCACCCTGCCCGAGCAGCTCTTCGAGGAGGACCTTGTGAAGAAGCCGGTCGCCTTCGCGGGCAATCGCCTGGTGATCGCGGTGCCGGCCGACTCGGACGAGATCTCATCGCTCGACGATCTCGCCGCTGATGGGGTCAAGCTCGCGATCGGCTCTGAGGACGTACCTGTCGGCGCCTACACGCGCGAGGTCCTGGAGCGGCTGCCCGGCGACGAGTCCGACGCGATCCTCGGCAACGTCCGCTCGAACGAGCCCGACGTGTCGGGCGTCACGGGCAAGCTCACCCAGGGCGCGGCCGACGCCGGCTTCCTCTACATCACCGATGTCGCCGCGACCAACGGGCGGCTCGAGGCGATCGAGCTGCCGGCGCGCCTGCAGCCGAGCGTCGGGTACGGCATCGCCGTGGTCGAGGGGGCCGAGCAGCCCGAGGCGGCGCAGGAGTTCATCGACGGGCTGCTGGAGGGCCGCGGTCTGGAGGCGATGGAGCAGGCCGGCTTCGAGCCGCCGCCCAAGTGAGCGGGGGGCGCTGGTTCGGCGCGCTGCTGGTGATCGCGCTCGGGGTGGCGCTGACGTTCCTGACGCTGCCGCTGGTGGCCATCTTCGTCGACGTCGGTCCCCGTGAGCTTATGGCGAGCCTCGGCGAGCCCGGGGCGCTGGACGCTCTTAGGCTCAGCCTCGAGACGACCGCGATTGCGCTTGCGGTGATCGTCCTGCTTGGCACGCCCGCGGCGTGGCTCTTGGCGACGCGCTCCTTCCGCGGACGGTCGATCGCGGTCACGCTCGTGGAGTTGCCGCTCGTCGTGCCGCCGGCGGTCGCGGGGATCGCGCTGCTCGCCGCGATCGGGCCACAGGGGGTCCTCGGCGAGCGGGTCGCGGCGGCGGGGCCGGAGCTCGTCTTCCAAACCGCGGGGGTGGTCGTGGCGCTGACCTTCGTAGCGAGCCCGTTCTACATCCGTCAGGCGCTCGCCGCGTTCGGGGCGCTCGAGCCGGCGCTGATCGAGGCCTCGCGCACGTTGGGGGCGAGCGAGGCCCGCACGTTCGTGGCCGTGGCGCTTCCCAACGCGCTGCCGGGGCTCGTGGCGGGAGGGGCGCTCGCCTGGGGGCGGGCGCTCGGCGAGTTCGGCGCGACGCTCGTGTTCGCGGGCAGCCTGAGCGGGGTGACCCAGACCGCGCCGCTCGCGATCTACGAGCGCTTCGCCAACGACTTCACCGGCGCGCTGGCGCTGTCCGCCGTGCTCGTCGCCGTGAGTGCGGCCATCCTGCTGGGCGCGAAGCTCGCGTCGGGTGGCAGGGTGCTGGGCGATGCTCGCGCTTGACGCTCAGACGGCCATCGGCGCGCTCGAGCTCGACGTGGCGCTGGAGGTCGCGCCGGCCGAGTGCCTCGCGCTGGTCGGACCGTCCGGCGCGGGCAAGACGTCGGTGCTCCGGATCGTCGCCGGGCTCATGCGACCCGATTCCGGATGGGTGCGCTGCGACGGGGAGCCGTGGCTGGACACCGAGCGCGGGGTCTCGCTCGCGCCCGACCGTCGCCGGGTCGGCTTCCTGTTCCAGGACTACGCGCTGTTTCCGAACCTCAGCGCGTGGCGCAACGTCGCCTACGGGATGGATCGCGTACCGCGCGCGCAGCGCCGCGGACGGGCGCTGGAGTTGCTCGATCGCTTCGGCATGGCGGCACTCGCGGACGCGCGCCCGCGCACGCTGTCCGGGGGCGAGCGGCAGCGGGTCGCGCTCGCTCGCGCGCTCGCACGCGAGCCACGGGCACTGCTGCTCGATGAGCCATTGTCCGCGCTCGACACCCGCACGCGCGCGCTGGCCAGTCGCGAGCTGGCCGCCCTGCTGCGCGCGGCGGGCGTGCCGGCGATCCTCGTCACCCACGACTTCGAGGAGGCCGCGCTGCTCGCCGACCGCGTCGCCGTGATCGACGGCGGCCGGATCGTCCAGACCGGCACGGCGGCAGAGCTCGCGGCCGCTCCCCGCTCGGCCTTCGTGGCCGACCTCACCGGCGCTGTCGTGCTCGCCGGAACGGCCAGGCCCGACGCGACGGGGCTGACCGAGGTCGAGCTCGACGGAGGCGGCAGCGTGAAGAGCACCGACGTCGCCGCCGGACCGGTGGCGGTGACCGTGCATCCGTGGGAGGTCAGCCTCGAGCGGGACGGCGCCGAGGCCACGGGGTCCGCTCAGAACCGGCTGCCCGTCACGGTGGCTTCGGTGGCGCAGATCGGCAACCGCGTGCGCGTCGGTCTGATGGCCACCCAGCCGCTGACCGCCGAGCTGACCGAGGCGGCTGCGCGCGACCTCGGACTCGTCCCCGGAGCCGCGGCGGTGGCGGTCTGGAAGGCGACGGCGACCCGGCTGATCGCCCGCTGAGCCCGGCCGCCGACGCGGCCCGCGCGGTTCGCCTAGGGGTTCCTCCGAGAAGTACTGGCGCCGCCAAACGGGCCAGTACCTGCAGGAGGGACCACTAGCTCTCGCGCTCGACCCAGGGAGGAGG
>JBPCPD010000178.1:0-7463 GCA_050999535.1 Thermoleophilaceae bacterium | reverse complement strand
GGTCAGGGGCTACCGACCGGCGGGGGCGCTGTGGCGACAGCGTCCGTTCTAGGCATCGGCCGGCGCCTCACCAACGATGTCTGCCGGTGGTCGACCCGATCCTGCAGCAATGGTCCGCTCGACCTCGGCGTAGAGGCCTGCCGGTAGAAGCCTCTCAGCGGCCTCCAGGAAATCCGCATGATCCCGCGCTGCTTCCCCCGAACGAGTTCGTGAAGAACTGCTCGATCTCGGCCTCCACGCGGGAAACCCGACCGGGGGCGAGCTTACGGGCAGGCGCGTACCCGGTCAGCTCCACGAGATGGCCCGGCGGGGTCGCGCGTGATTCAGGCTGTGCGCCGCCTGTCGCCGTCGGACGCCGCCTGGAGCGCTCGATGCTCAGAACTTTGACCCTGTGCACGGCAGATCGGAGCTGCGGTCCGCGCTGGAGTCAACCGGGTACGCACCTACGGGCATGTTCGAGGACGTCCAGCGCCACCTCGTTGAGGGAACGCCTGCGGTAGACGCCGGCAAGTCTCAGCACTTCGACTGGAGCCAGCACCGTCAGCCGGTGATGACCGCCCAGTTCACCGCCGTCGGGGTCACGTCGATGCTCGAGGCGGTACGCATCACCAATCCCGAGCCTGGGCACCCTCGACGCGACGCGCGACTGGAGCTTCGCCGGCGACGTCGCGGAGGCGATGTGGCTGATGGTCCACCGACCCGGTCTTCGGCGAACGCGCGCAGGACGAGGTCCGGTGCGCTGCCGCGCTGACCGATGAGTGCGGAGATGAAGACTCCTGGGTCGACTACGACCCGGGTCACCCCGCGTCGCGCTCACGGCGCGCCGCGTGCAGCTCTTCGTAGGCCAGGCGCTCACCGTCGGCCTCAGATAGGGCGGCCTTGGCCTGCGCGACGTCGAGCAGCCGCTCGAGCAGGTAGGCGTTCAGCGCACGCTCGACGACCGAGGCGTTGCTCCCGCCAGCGACCCCGAGCTCCGTGCGCGTACGCTCCACGATCTCGGCATCGAGATCGACAGTGACCTTGTCGCGACGCGCAACCACCGTCTCCTCACGTTAGCGCCGGAGGCAGACGCGCGTGCAACAGTCTAGCGCCACCGCGTTCGCAGCCAGCCGAAGCCGAGCCCGGTGGCGGCGGAGAGCTCGCGCACTGCTCGGTCGCCCGACGTCAGGCGCCCGAACCCCTTCGAGCCGCCTCTCGCTTGCGCGCGATCTGCCCGCCCGCCTCCGCGATCGTGATCTCAACGGCCCCCAGCGCCATCGCCCGGCGGCGCTTTGGCTCGGTGATGTCGTAGTGATCGACCCAGGGCCGGCCGGGCTTCGATTGGAAGCGCGAGCGCCTGAGCCCAAGCACGGTCGCGAAGGCATGCAGCTCCGCTGCGGTGTCGCCCGTCAGATGACACCAAAGTCGGCCGCCCTGCTCCCAGATCGCCGCGTCGACGTAGACGGCCATCAGCCCCCCTGCGTAGGGATCGCCCCAGAACACATCCTCCCGCTCGCCGCCTCGCTGAGGCTGCTCTCCGGGAGGACGTCACGCGATCCTACCCGCGCGCTCCGTGCCGACGGGAGCGGAGCTCAACCTCGCCCAGCACAGCACGCCTAGGCTTTAAGGGTGACCGCTGCCTCAGGTCACCCGCCGGGGGTGAGGACGAAGCCCCGGCGCGCCGCGGCGTCGCGCAGAGCGCTATCGAAGCAGGCGACCGAGCGACAGCCGGGATCCGCCGCCCGCGCGGCAGAGGCGCTGGCGAGCTGCACCGCGTCGTAGCCGCGCAGGCCCTCGGTCGCGCAGAGGCCGGCCGCCTCGTTCAGCACGCGATCGGTCAGCGCCACCACCGCGAAACGCCCGCCCCGGGGTTGGTGGCCGAGCCAGTCGACCTCGAAGGCCCGAACCAGGGTCGCGGCGTGCTCGGCGCTCAGCTCACCCGTCCTGTGCTTGCGCCAGAGGGCGGCGGGCACCTCCACCCGCGCCAGCCTGGCGGCGACCAGATCGGCCAGCGCGCGGATCTCGCCAGCCTGAATCTCGTCAGCGTAGAGCTTGACAATCGCCGAAGAGTCGGCGAAGACGCTCAGCGCGGGCCTCTGCCCTCGGACACGAGCTCGGAGAGCGACGTGCCCTTCCCCGCTGCGGCTCGAGCGCGCTCGAGCTCCGCGAGGGCGGGAGGGTCGGGAGCAACCCCTTCCGGCTTCCAAAGCAACCCGGCGCGACGAAGCCGTTCGCGTAGGCGCTCGGCCTCGTCCCCGCTGAACTCGGGGTCCACCGCAGCCCGCAGGGCCGTCGTCGCGTAGGAGTTGAGGCTGGCTCCGCGGTCGGCCGCGGCGCGTTTGAGGTCATCCGCGAGCTGTTGAGGAACGCGGAGGCTGATCTGCTTCATGCAAGCATGCTAGCAAGCATGCCTTCAGGCACACCGGCTCAAGCTCTCGGACCTCCTCCTCGCCACCGTCGCCGATCGTCACGGCCTCGGTGTCCTGCACTACGACAAGGGGGGTCTGGCAGCAGGCGCTCAAGGCTCTGCCGGACGATCGGCTCGATCGCCTGCCGCGGTAGCTGGTCCACGCCGCCTCGATGCGCGCGATCACGAGGTCGCTGCGACCGCGATCGATCTCCTGATGTTCGGCCCGACGAAGCGCAGCCAGAAGCGCAGGTAGGGGTCGGCGACCCAGTAGCGCTTGCTCTTCCTCCCCGGGGGCGCCGCGTAGGAGAGCGCGGCTTCGACCACGCGCTTGGTCTGCGCGAGCGTTTCCAGCGCGTGGCTCAGGCTGCTTTCGTTGGCATGCTGACGCTCGCCCTGGCCCGCGGCGGGCGCACGGCCGGCCGCCTGGACGAAGGCACCGCCGTGACGTGCTCGACCGAGGACCGCGAGGAGGCTCGCCACGGGCGCCGCGGAGCCGGTCATGCTCGCGCGCAGGGCTCGCAGGCGCCCGGGAACTGGGCAGACGACGACTTCGACGAGGGCGACTCCGAGGACGACTTCGTCGACGACGAGTCCCCTGAGGACCATCCTTGGGACGACGACTCCCCGGAAGACGGCGAGTCTCCGGGGGACGGCGACGAGGACTGGGACAACTTCGACGAAGAGCTCGACCGGGAGTTCGACGAGCAGCCGGGCGACGGAGGGAGCCGGCGCGGGTGCTCGGCCGAGCAGCTGCGTCGCGGGACGCGGGTGCACAGCGCCACGATCGAGCGGACCGCCGACGGGCTCGAGCTCCTCGCCGTCGAGCTGATCCTGTGCTGAATCGTCCCTCCGCCTCCTGGATAGTCTCGGACGCCAGGAAGCTCGAACGCCTCGGCGCCGCTCGCCGCAGCGGAGGCCGCCGCCCTACCGTTCGAGCACGGACTCCGCGAACGCCGTCAGTGCCCGGGCCTGCCTCAGCGACGCCAGCAAGCGTTGCCCTCCGAGGTCGGTAAAGCCGTACTGCGCCTCGTCCTTGAGGCTGAGCAGTCGCTCGAGGGCCTTGGCTGCGGTTGGTCCGTCCGGTGCGACCTGCTCGACGAGGCTCGCGGCCTCGAGGTGATCCTGGCCGCGGGCGCGCTCACCCAACGCCTGGCAGCAGGCCGCATCGGCTGCGGCGATGCCCGCGAGCACAGCGGACGAGATCCCTGCCTTGATCTCCTCGGGCGCGCTCGCTGAGTCGGCCAGCTCCGCGACCTGCAGATGTGCCCGCGCGTCTCGGAGGCGCGAACGCGCCTCGTCTCCTCCGCATCGCTGGGTACGGCTCGGCTGGCGTGGTGCCACTACCGGACCCCGAAAGGCAGCTCCAGAGGAGTGCCGCCGAGACTGATGGCGTCGCGGCGCAGCGCGTCGAGGATCGGCGCGCCCGAGCGAGCCATCTCGCTCAGCTGGCCCTCCGAAGACTCGACCAGCGCAGCGTGGTTGCCCGTCCACGTGAGGACGTCTGCCGCCACTCGCTCGCGCTGCTCTCGCCAGCGGGGGTCCTCCTCACCGAGGGGGTCCGGTCTCACCACGAAGATGTCGATGTCGCTGTCGACGTCGCCATCGCCTCGGGCGGTCGAGCCGAACAGGGACGCGTGCACGGCCGGAGGCGACCAGCTCGAAAGGGCCGTTCGCAGCCGCCTCAGCAGGTCACTGCGCATCGTGGCAAGGGCCTCGACTGCCGGCGCGGCGAGGTGCTCTCGGTTGAGGGTATGCATGAGGGCCCGCCCGGCCGGCTCGCGGCGGACGATGCCTTGGTCCACCAGACGATCCAGCGCCTTTCGGACCCCGTCGGGCGAGCCGTAAGCCAGCATTTCAGCCACGCGCCGACCGGTCAGCGGGCGGGTGGTGCGCGACAGCGCCACGAGGACATCGCCGTCGAGGCTGGGTGATACCGCAGAGTAGGGACGAGCTACATTCATAGTTCACTACTTTAGCGGGCATATGACTGCTATACCAGGCATGTATGGTGCTTCGCCCGCTCAGGAGGTCGACCACCGAGGAGCTTGCCTAACCGAAGCGCCCGACGCTGCGAATGATCTCGGGCTGGCGTCGCCGCCAGTAGGCCTCGATCGCTGAGGCTCCACCTCGTCGGCGTGCAGGAACTGCAGCTTGGTCTGGGAGAAGAGGCCATTCAGCGTGCCCGCCTCGGCGTGCGTCACGACAACGGGCCACTCGTTGCGAGCGCCTCGGCGAGGGGCGGCCAGATCGACCGCATGCTCGTGGTAGAGGAAGGCGAGGTCACGGCTGACACGGTGCGCGATGTGCACCGCGAGGGCGGTCCCGCCGCCGAGGTACAGCGGCGGCGGCAACAGCGGCGCGATCGCCTCCCACGTCCCCACCGCATCGTCTGGCAGGGCACGCCGGACCTCTGCGGGCAGAGCGTCATCGCGCCGCGGCCGCCAGGTTGGCAGCGAGCGCGCGCTGCTCCGGGCCCAGCCCACGTGCGCGACCGGCGTGGTCCCAGTCCCCGGCCTCGAGGTGCACGGCCCCCAAGCCAGTCCCTCCAGCTCACCGACCTGGAGCAGCCGGCGCGCCACGAACGCGCCGTGCTCGTCGGTCGCGAGCTGTCCCGGCGCGACGTTCCAGAACAGGTGACGCAGCCGTGGCGGAACCCGATTCGCGGAGGCGGCCGGCGCGAGTGGGGGCAGCTCGATATGGGCGAGAGCCCGCGCCAGCTCGGGCCATTCCGGCGCGCTGAGGTTCGCTCGCAGGATCCGTGCCTCGCGGGCGGCGCCGGTCGTCGCCATGCGGTGCTCCTCCAGCACCAGCCCGCGCGCGATCAGGTGCGCGATCGCGCCGCCGGCCGCCGTCGGCGATACCCGCGCGCGCCGTGCCACGGCCCTCCCCGACGCCAGCCCCACGGGGGCCCGACTCAGCGCTGCCAGCACCTTGGACTCGGTGCGCGTCAGCGGGTGTTGGCGAAGCGCACGCGCAGCTCCCGCAACGCGCCCTCGATCTGCGAGGAGACCGGATACTCCGGTGGAGGCGCGTCGGGCGGCTTGCCGTTCAGGTGCTCTTCGACGTGATCGTCAATCTTCGCAGCACGTTTGCCGGGCAGCGCCTCAATGAACTGATCGACGGGCTGGTTGCCGCTCTCGTCGCGGTAGTAGACGCCCCGGGTTCGGGACATCCGCCGAGCATGCCACGCCGCCCGGCGAGACGCACTTCATGGCCGCGGCAGCTCGACGGTGCGGCCATACTTGAACCGCCGCTACCTTTCCTCTGGCCTCTGGCGGTGGTCCAAATTTAGGCCCTGTCAGTCGCGGGAAGGATGTTTGAACCGCTCGGCCGGGTGGCACGAACACCCCTACATACCCGACGATTGGAGACAGCCGATGAAGAGAAGGATCCCCTACCTGCTGACGCTGGCGCTGGGCGCCACGGTCGCGCTCGCCGGAGTGGCGCTGGCCGCACACAAGGGCGGCACCACCGAGGCCACAGCCACGCCCGACTCGATCACCTACAACTGCGACCGGGACGCGCGCGCGGAGGCGACGCTGAGCCTGCAGGGCAACCGCCTGCACGTCGAGGTCGACGCCTCGGGCCTCGAGCCTGGCAAGGTCCATCCCCAGCACATCCACGGCTTCGGCAAGGGCAAGGGCAAGAAGCGCAACGCCAGCTGCCCGACCGGCGCGCAGGACGACAACGGCGACGGGGTCGTCGACGTGCCCGAGGGCCTGGAGACCTACGGGCAGATCCTGATCCCCCTCGACGAGGGCGGCAGCTCGGCCACCGCCGCGGACGGCCAGTTCCCGGTCGCCGACGAGACCGGCAGCTACCACTTCGAGGAGACCTACAAGGTCAAGCGCGGCCAGCTCACGCCATTGGAGAACCGCCACATCGTCATCCACGGCGCGTTCCCGCCCGACAAGTACGAGCCGGCCGGTGACGACGCTCCGCCGGCGGACGAGTACTGGGCCTCGCTTCCGGTCGCCTGCGGGCAGATCCGGTAGGGGCATCCGGGGAGACCGGCCGATCCAGTCGATCCGGGGAGGCCGGCCGATCCAGTCGATCCGGGGAGGCCGGCCGATCCGGTCCATCCGGCGAGGCCGGTGCCTCGGTGGGCCGCCCGGTCAGAGTCGCCCGCCAGCCGCCGCTCGCTGCGCGGCTGGCGGCGGCTCGCCGGCTTCCTCGTCCCCGCCGAGATGCCGCTGGGCGGTTGGCGGCGGCTCGCCGGTCTCCTCCTCCCCACCCAAGTGTCGCTGGGCGGCGGTCAGGCGGGCGGCGTAGGCGCGGCTGGCGGCAGACTGCTCGAGCGCCCGGTGCGCGCCGGGCATTGCCTCGACGGTCCGCGCGTCGGGGTCCCAGCGCGCGAGGCCGAGTTCGCCGAGCACGCGCAGCAGGCGCCCGGCGCACGCACCCCCGCGGGGATAGCCGCCGCTTCCGCGCAGTGCCCGCTCGAGCGCTTCGCCGCCCACCGGGCCCGCCGCAGCGCGCAGCGCCCGCCACAGCTCGGCCAGCGGCGGGCGCAGGTCGAGCTCGCGCGCCAGCAGGCGAGCGCGAACGCCCGCTCGGCCTCGCCCCAGGCGAGGTGGGCCCCGCCCTCCCCCGACGCGAGCAGCTCGAGTCCCTCCGGGACGGGCGGGGGGTCGAGCACGAGCAGGTGCGTATAGCCTGCGGCCGCCGCGGGATCGGCGCCGAGATCGGCCCAGCAGATCGCCGGCAGCAGCGCTCCCGCCGCCATACCGGCGACGCGCTCCTCGAGCGTGGCGCGCCGGCGCTCGAGGTCTGCGACGACGACGAGCGTCGGCTCGCCGCTGGTCAGCAGCTCTCCGGCGACACCGCTGAAGCCCTCGCCGCGGCGGTCGCGCAGCGCTCGGGTCGAGCCCGCACCGGCGCCCGGGGGCGCCGCGGCCGGGGCCCACGACTCGCCCTCGGCAGCGGGCCACGATTCGCCGCCCACCGGCCACCACTCCCCCGGGTCACAGCGCAGCTCGTGCTCGAGCGCCTCCCAGAACCCGCGCACGCCGATCCCGCGCACCCGGCCCGGCGCGGTCGGCGACGTCGCGCGCAGCCGCACGCTGCCCCGGAC